>SXHE01000758.1 GCA_005773755.1 Planctomycetia bacterium | reverse complement strand
GTTGTCCGTCGCTCACGCTTCCGGCTCGTACTCGCCGCTCACTTCAACGCCGTGGCCTTGCTCGTGTCCAGTTTCAGCGCGTGAACGTGGCTGTGCTGACCGACGGCCCACACCACCTTGCGCGCCGGGTCGTACATCAGGCCCATCGAGTTGTTGAACGCGCCGCGCTTGCCGATCGGGTCTTCGCCCGTCAGCGGCACGCTGAGCCATACGTTCTTCGCGCAATCGTAGGCGAGCCACTCTTGCGCGCCGCCCGCGCCCGGCACCCGCGCCCCGATCAGCACCACATCGGCTTCGGGCACGTACACGGTCTCGCGGCACGCGGCGAGCGCCTTGTCCGCACCCGCGGGATCGAGCCACGACACTGCGCCGGTCTTGAGGTCGTAGGCCGCGACGTTGCCCTTCTTCGCGCCCGTGTCGCTGAAGAACAGCAGTCGGTTGCGTTTGCCGTCGTAGCTCAGGCCGTGGCGGTCGGCGCTCTTGGTGGGGAACGAAGGCTTCTTGTCGGCCAGCGGCAGCGGCTTCCAGGTGCGCGAGTCGGCGTCCAGCCGCCACAGCCCTTCGCCGCCCCCGCCGCGGACGTTCGCCCACGTCACCGCGCCTTCGGGCGTCGTACACACGGTGTTCGTGTACATGTCCGCGACGAACGGGTTCTTCACCTCGTTGCGGCTCCACTTGCCCGTTGGCGCGTCGAAGAAGTAGGTGTAGTTGTGCGCGACGAACACGAGGCACTTCAGGTTCGGGTCGTAGCCGGTCGATTTGTAGGTGTGCCCGGTCATCCACGGGTTCCGCTTGAAGCTCCATTCCCCGTTCACCTGATCGTTGCTGTAGACGTACTCGATGGGGTACTCCGGCGCGAACGGCAGCGCGTAGCGGTCGGTCTTGAGGTCGTACACCACCGGCGCGGTGCCGCTGTACGCGGAGTGCCCGCCGCTGAACCGGACGATCTTGTCGCTCGCCAGGTCGAGCACCGCGGACCCCCAGTCCATGTTCACGCCGGGGCGCTTCGGCGTCGGCTGCACGAACCACTCGTTCGCCTTGAGCGCTTTGAGCCGCGTGTCGGTCAGCGTGTTGATGGTCGCGCCAAGCCCTTCGGTGTACCACTTGGGATCGTGCGAGCCGGTGCGCCGCACCTCCGTGCCCGCGACCACCCCCGGCTGTTCGCGAGTGACGTGGGGCATTTTCGTGTCGATGGCGCAGAACCACGCCTGGTTCTTGTTGTCGAGCAGCATCACGGTGTCGTTCTCGTCCACCGCGGCGGAGAGGAACGTGTTCGCGGGGACGGTCGGGCCGTCCTTGTCCCAATTGCCGACGAACTCCCATTCGCTCGTCTTGGTGTCGAACGTCCACGCTTCGAGCGGCATTGGCTTGTACAGCGACGCGACGTACTCCGTGGTCGAGGTGTAGGTGTAGCCGCCGAGGAGCAGCACCTTCTTGGCCTTCGGCAGCCACAGCAGCGCGTGCCCGGCGCGCGGACTTGGCGACAGCTTCGGCTTCGCCTGCGTCCAGGTTTTCGTCGCGGCCTTGTACGTCCAGGTGTCGGCGACGAGCGCGTCGAGTTGGTCGCCACCGAACATGACTGTGACCTTGTTAACCGGGTCGTAGACGAGGCGCGAGTTGGCGCGCTGCGACGGTTCGCTCGCGGCCTTCACCTGCGCCCACAGGCGCGCTTCCGGCTCGAACGTCCAGGTGCCGGGGTCGCCGCGCTCGGTCTGGATGTTGCCGCCGCCGAACAGGACGAACGCCTTCGCGTCGCGGTCGTAGCTCATCGAGGACCACAGCAGCACGCCGCCGTGCGTGCCCTCCGGCCCGGTCTTGCGGCGCAGGTCGGACCACTCGCGGGCCTTCGGGTCGTACTTGAACGTGCTGTTGGCCGCGTGGAAGTAGAACGCCTTCGTGTCGGGGTCGTAGCCGTACTTGCCGCCGAGCGAGAACGTGCCGTACACGCTCCAGTTGGGCCGCGTGTTGCCGTCGGCGTCGGCGAAGCCCCACACCTCGCTCTTCCACGCGGGCACGGTGATCGGGCCGGTCTCGCCGCCCCACTTGGCCCCGAACTCCGGCAGTTCGTTGCGCCACTTCGCACCCTTCTCCGGTGTGATGGAGAGCACGTCGTAGGGGCGGGCCTTCTTGGTGTCGGCCCAGGTCACGCGCCCGCCGAGGACGAGGAACCGCTTCGCGACGGGGTCGTAGCCGAGCGGCACGTCCCACCGGCGGCCCTCGATCTGGCCGCCGTCGATCTTCACCCACGTATTGGGTTCCGCCGCGACCAGCTTCGCGGAGAGGAGCAGCAGCGCGGCAACAGAGAGGATTCGCGGCATGGCAGTGTGGGGTTGAACAACGGGGCTTGCGGGTTCGGCGGCTAGGCCGCATCCTACACGAAGGGGCAACCAATGGCGAAACAGAAGCCGACACGCGGGCTGAACGCGACCAACTGGCTCACCGCGAAAGGGCCGCTGGGAATGCAGGCGTGCGCGCTGAAGCGCGGCCTCAGCACCCGCCGGTTGCAACTGTTCGTGGTCGCGTGCGGCGATCTGATCTGGGACACGATGAGCACCGCTCAGCGCAGGTACTTTCAGGCGCTGGGCCGTACCGCGGAGGGAAAGGATACGCAGCGCGACCGCGACGGGCTGAAGACCTGCGGGCCGCTTCCGAAGTGGCTCGGCTGGTGTATCGCGCTCGGAAAGAAGTCGGAGCTGAAGACCGCAGCCGCGGACCTGGCCCGCGAGGTGTTCGGCAACCCGTTCCGCCCGGTCGCGTTCTCCCCCGACTGGCGCACCTCCACCGCGGTCGCGCTGGCGGCGCAGATGTACGAGTCGCGCGAGTTCAGCGCGATGCCGATTCTGGCCGACGCGCTACAGGACGCCGGCTGCGACAGCGACGACGTGCTGAACCACTGCCGCGCGGCGGGCGCGATGCACGTCCGCGGGTGCTGGGTGGTCGATCTGGTGTTGGGCAGGCACGAATGAAAAAACGGCCGGCTTGGAGCCGGCCGCGTGAGGAGGTGTCCGAGCCTCAGCCGCTTTTCTTCTTGTTCTGTTGCTTCTCTTCACCCTTCTTCTCGGTGCCGGTCATCTTCCCGCTGGCGTCGAGCGTCACTTTCGACTTGCCGCCCTTGCCGTCGATCACTTCCAGTTTGAACTGGACTTTGCCGTCGTCCTCTTCTCGCGCCGCCTTCACGACGGTCCCCTGAGTGGATTTCTCCACGACGGCGATGGCGTCCGTGAGGCTGATGGCCTTCGTCGGCTTCACCCCCGGCTTGATGGTGCCGGGCTTCTCCCCATCAGTGCCGGGCTTGACGACCGGCTTCATCGGTGGCTTCACGTCAGGTTTGGTGCCGGGCTTCTCGCCGTCGGTGCCGGGCTTGACGACCGGCTTCGTCGGTTCGCTCGACTTCGACAGTTTGAGCAGTTCCTTCAACACGTCCGGCGGGAGCTTGCTGCCGTCGATCTGGATGATGATCGGCTTGACCGGTTCCGCCGCGGGTTGGCCCGGCTTCTTTGTCTTATCGCCCTTGTCGTCGGCGCGGGCCGTCGGCAACACGAGAAGGCCGGTGCCGACGGCGAGAACGACCAGCGCGCGAAGCGATCCGAACATGACTGCCCCCTCAAGGAGATTGGCCGACGGTCGCGCGGGTCCAGTGCGCGTGCCGGTTGAAAGCAATTTATCCCGCCGCGAGCGGCCCGCAAGGGGGTGAGAAGTTCGTCGGAACGTCACTCGATTCGATTGCCGCACGGACGAGCGGCGCGGCCCGCGTGTAACGCCGCTGTCACGGCCGGCGCGCGATCCGTTAGGCCCGTGCCGGTCGCGGGTATCATGGCTCGTACATCTCTCCGAGGGCCGAACCATGTTCGCGCTTGTACTGTTCGTCGTTCCGATGGCCGACCCGATCGACGAGGGCAAGGTCGCCGCGCTGGTCGCGGACCTGGGTTCGACGGACCCGAAGAAACAACTCGACGCGTACACCGCGCTCGTCGCCGCGGGGCCACAAGCCAAGAGCGGCGTCCCGGCCCTCATCAAGCTGCTGGAAGACAAGTCACAGCGGCTCGATTACGCGGCCGACGTGCTCGGGGCGATCGGCCCGGACGCGAAGGCCGCGATGCCGGCGCTGCTCGCGCGGCTACCGAAAGAGCCGGGCCAGTTCGGGTTCGGCAGCGAGCACCTCGCGCAGGCCCTCGCCAAGATCGACGGCCCCAAGATCGAGGCCACCCGCGTACTGCTCCTCTCCACGATGAAGGGCGGCGGCATCTACCTCTCGGCATCGGGCACGCTCCACGCCTACGCGCCCGACGTGGTGAAGCACCTCGTCGTGCTCTGTGCCGACAAGGACGCGGTCGTGCGCCAGAAGGCCGCGACCGTGCTCGGCGGGTTGAAGGTGCGCGAGCCGGCGAAGGTGCAACTGCCGACGCTGTACGAGAAGGCCGGCGACAGTGTGAAGGGCGTCCCCGCGGCGCTGGAGAAGTTGCTCGCGGACGAGAGCACCGAGGTGCGGCTCGCCGGCGCGAAGGCCGTCGTCCACGTCGCCCCGGAACTGACCGACAAGGCGCTGGCGATGGTGATCGACCTGGCGCGGAACTGGCCGGAAACGAAGAAGGGCGAGTTGTACGCGCATGAGGTCTTCTACCCGGTACCCGCGAGGGCCGCGAAGCTGCTCATCCCGCTGTTCGATCACGAGAAGGAGCGGGTGCGGCACTGGGCGGTCAACCACGTCTACGGCCTGCCGGTGCGGGCGGAACTGGAAGCGGTTCTCAAAGACGGCAAGAGCGCTCGTTCGCGCGAGGCCGCGGCGATGGCCCTCGGCGCGCGCTACGGCGACGGGCACGAGAGCGTCCCGGTGTTGAAGGCCGCGCTCGCGGACAAGGACTTCCCGGTCCGGTTCGCCGCGGGGGTGGCGCTCGTTCAGGTCGCCCGGCGCGACGACGCGGCCCGCGCCGCCGCCGTTCCCGTACTCACCGAGGGGATTCGCGACCGCACCGACCGCGTGCGCCGCACGGCCGCGTCGTACCTACTACAACTCGGCCCGCTCGCGAAGGGCGCGGTGCCGGACCTCAAGGCGCTCCTCGGCGATACCACGCAGGAGGTGCAACTCGAAGCGGCGCTCGCGCTCGTGGGCATCGATCCGAAGGAAGGGGCCGCGGCCGTGCCCGTACTGACGCACGCCCTCTCCACCGGCGACGGCCCGGCGCAGCGCGCGGCGCAGGCGCTCGCCAAACTGGGGCCGGTCGCGAAGGCCGCCGCGCCGGCACTGGTCAAGCACTTCGACGCGAAGAACCAACACCTGCGGTTGTTCTCGGCGGAGGCCGCGGCCCGCATCGACCCGGCGCACGCGCCGAAGGCCGTCGAAGTGCTGGTCGCGATTCTGAAGGACAAGAAGACGCGGTCGAGCATGTTGCGCAGTTACGCGCTGGTGGCGCTGCGGAACATCGGCCCGGCGGCGAAACCCGCGCTCCCGACGTTGACCGCGATGCTCACCGACGACGGCGCGTTCCACCCGCACGCGGCGCTGGCGATGGTCGCCATTGATGCGGACGGCGCGAAGGCCGCGCTCGACTGGGTGCGGGCCGTGTTCGCCAAGCCCAACCACGACGACGCCTATGATCTGGCGGAACTGCTGCCCGAACTCGGCCCGAAGGCCGCGCCGCTGGTGCCCGACCTCATCAAGATGCTCGCCGCGAAGCAGTTGTACTTCCGCCGCGCGGCCGTCGAGACGCTCGCGGCCATCGGGCCGGGCGCGCGGGACGCCCTGCCGGACCTGAAGAAGATCGCCGCGAGCGACCCGCGCACGGACCTGAAGAAACTCGCAGCGGAAGCGGTGGCGAAGATCGAGGCGAAGTGACGTCGGGCCGGTTGCGGCTCCGCGGAGCCGCAACCGGCAAATACTCCCAATATTCCTTAGGTGTTACGCAGTCCGGGGTCTTGGAAAGCCGATTCGCGGTCGGGCCAAGTAGGTCCGGACCGCGTCCCGAATGATGGCGGTTTTGGCCTCCACCCAACTGATCCCTTTGGCGAAGCAATGGGCCTCGAATCGCAGG
>SXHE01000757.1 GCA_005773755.1 Planctomycetia bacterium | reverse complement strand
GGCTCTTTCTTAACAACGCCGATCTCGTTCAGTTTGTCGTCCACGAGCGGCATCGCGAGCTGCGCGCGCAGGCGGTTGATTTCGAGCACATCGGCCCGCTGCGCGACCAGCGGCTGGTTGGGGTAGTCGGTCTCCAACAGCTTCAACTGCTGGCGCAGAACCTTCGACATCGCAATTCGCTCCGGGGGGCCGCCGGGAGTGGGCAGCGCCGGCAGTATAGCAGCCCGCGCGCTATCGGCTCAAGGCGCGAGCGCGGGCGAACGGCCGGCGCGAGGCGATCTAGAATCGTACCAACGGCACGAGGAACACGCGCCACTGGAAGTAGGCGACAGCGCACACGCACAAGACGGTGGCGTAAACGGCCCATCGATTCAACCGCACACCCCTCAATCGGGCGGTTGCGATTCCCGCGAGGATGGCAGCCGGCCCGATCAAGACGGTCAGGCTGAACTCAAGCGGGGAGTAGTTACGAAGACGTTCGAGGAGTACACGGACCACGACGGCCGAATGCGCGAGGCACGCGAGCAACAGCCAGCGCTCGGGTCGACCTGCTGTGAGCCGGCGGACCTCGCGACCGAGCCACGGGGCGAGCGCGCCGAGAACCGCCCCGCAGATCATCCCGCCGGTCGTCATCTGCCGGTAGAAGGTCCAGTTCGGTTTGCCCCAATCGCTCGCGACGATCATCCGTCGAACGAACAGGTACAGCTCCTCGCCCGCACCGCCCGGCCAGGGTGCCCAGGTCCGGTTCGCCCAACCCATACTCCATGTCGCGAGGCCGGCCCCGACAAGGCCGCCGACCCCACACCCGCACACGCCGAGGACGAGTGCGGCCGTGCGCCGTTCGGTCCGCGTTAGCCCCACGCCGCCGATCCAACCGACCAGCCCCATCGCGAGGACCGCAGCGGCCGGCACAACGTCCCACGCGACAATGAACGCGGACGCAACGAGTTGCGAATTGACCGCCTTCCGCTCCTTGTGGTCGCGGCTGTGGTTCCAACCGTGCCCCCACAACTCGTGGGGGAAAGGAGACCCGTACCAATATGTGGAGTAGTAACTGTTCGGGTCTGGGCCTCTCCGCCAGGCGAGCAACGTGCCGATTGTCTCGAGGTGAAGTTTGACCGACATCGCGTTCCGCACGCGGGCATCGAGCTGCGCGCCGACGAGATACGTCGTCGCGAGCAAGAGGACCAGTGTTAACAAGCGGATCATTGGGAATCGCCCTCATCGGCCGGCTGACGCCGGCCGTTTGCCAATCGCTCACACCGGCCGGCTTACACCGGCCGTTCGCCCTGCAACTTCAGCCGCACGGCGTTGAGGGCCAGCTTCGCGGTGCGGGACATGATCTCGTAGCGGGTGCCGATCCAGCCCCAGCGGATCACGTCGCAGCCGCTGGCGTGGGCCAGGCCGACGTAGGCCGTGCCCACGGGGTTCGCATCGGTGCCGCCACCCGGACCCGCGAAGCCCGTCGTCGAGACGCCCAGGTCAGTGCCGAACTTCTTGCGCACGCCCTCGGCCATCGCGCGGGCGACCTCTTCGCTCACCGCGCCGTGCTGTTGAAGTAGGGCCGGGGGGACGCCGAGTTCGCGGGCCTTTACGTCGTCGGTGTAGCTCACCACGCCGCCGCGAAAGAAGTCGCTCGCGCCCGGCACGAGGCACACGCGATGCGCCACCAGCCCGCCCGTGATGCTCTCCGCACTCGCCAGCGTTTGCCGCTTCTCGTGAAGCAACCGAACGACCACGTCTTGCAACTCGTCGTCTTCCGCGCCGAAGACCAGTTCACCGAGACGTTCGCGGATGGTGGCTTCGACCGGGGCGATTTGCGATTGCACGTCCGCGAGCGAGTTGCCCTGCGCCAGGATGCGGAGCGACACGACGGCATCGCTAACCGTGATGCCGACTTCGGGGACGTGCCCGCGCTTCGTCAGGTCGAGCAGCTTGTCCTCGATCATCGACTCGCCCGCGCCGAACGTGTTGATCTTGCGCTGTACGAACACGCCGCCGCCCACACCCATCGTCAGGAGTCGCGGCTGCACCTGTTCGGTAAACATGCGGTACATCTCGCTCGGCACGCCGGGCATGGCGATGACGGTCGCGCGCCCGGCCTTCGCCCAGACGCCCGGCGCGGTGCCGCACACGTTGTAGATCGCCTCCGCGTTAGCCGGGATCAGTGCCTGAACGTGGTTGCGCTCCGGCATCGTGCGCCCGCGCCGTGCGAACATCTCCTTGATGTGCGCCAGCGACTCAGCGTGCTCCTTCAAGGGGAAGCCGCACACGGCCGCGATGACTTCGCGCGTCAGGTCGTCTTGCGTGGGGCCGAGGCCGCCGGTGCTGATGACGAGGTCGGCCCGCTGGCACGCGAGCGCGAACACGGCGACGTTGTCCGCGAGGTCGTCGGCGACCGTGGTGTGGAACGCGACCGGCACGCCGATCTCCGCGAGCCGCCGGCTGAGCCACTGGCAGTTGGTGTCGAGGTTCTGCCCGCTGGTCAGCTCGGTGCCGATGGAGACGAGTTCGACCTTCATGATGTGGCCTCGAAAGGCAGAAGAACCTAATCCCCCAACCCCCTTCCCTGGGAGGGAAGGGGGAGAAAGAAGAAGACCGCGCTCTTACTCCCCCTCCCCTGGGCGGGAAGGGGGTTGGGGGGGGTAGGTTCTGCTGTGTGCAATTCCTCTTGCTCCGCCGAAAGACCGACGCTATGGCGGGCGGCATTATGAAAACAACCTATTGGCTCGTCACCGCGGCGGCTGTCGCCGCGGCCGGCGTCACCGTCTATGCACGGCTGCCGGACCGGACCCCGCCGCTGCCGAAGGCGTCACTGACGCCCACGCCACAGGTGCAGCCCGACGTGCCGCGGCTGGCGCTGCCGCCGGTCGTGCTGCCGCCGGATGAGCCGCTCGCGCTGCCGCGCGTGCCGGACACCGGTGCGGACCCGCTGCCGCTGCCCGTGCTGACGGCGCTCAAGCCGAGCGCGCCGATGAAGCCGGACGAGCTGCCGGTGCCGCCCATCGCGACCGTCGGCGGAACCTCGCCGCTCGTCCCGCCGCTGCCGACCCCGACGATCCCCACATTGCCTATTCTCCCCGCGGTGCCGGCTGTGCCGACGGTGCCCGCGCCGCCGTTCGTGCCGCCCGTGAAGCCGCCCGTGACCTTCGAGCCGGTAGTTCCGCCCGCGCCGTTCGTTCCCGCGCTGCCGGAAACGCCCGCGCCCAAGCCGCCGGTGCCCGCGGTGCCGCCGGTACTCGAACCGCCCGTGAAGCCGCAACCGCTGCCGGTGCCGCAACCGGTCGTGCCGCCCGCCGGTCCGCTCGCGGTCGAGGGGAAGTTCCTCGTGCTGAACAACGACAAACTCATCGAAGGGCCGGTGACCCTGAACGGCGACACAGTGATCGTGCGCCAGGGCGCGCTCGACCGGCCGTTCGCCAAGAGCCAGGTGCAGTTCGTCGCGGCGAGCAAGGACGAGGTGTACAAGTTCATGCTCGCGAAAGTGTCGGCGAAAGACCCGACCGAGCGGCTGAAGGTCGCCAAGTGGTGCATGTTCAGCGGCCTGCGCGAACAGGCGCTGACCGAAGCCTACGAGGTGCAGAAGCTCCAGCCGGTGAACAAGGCCGCGTCCGACATGATCCGCTCGCTGGAGGCGTCGCTGTCGCAGTTCCCGCCGGAAAGCGGCGGGCCGCGGATGGCCCCGCCCACCGTGCCGACGATCACAGTCGAACTGCGGCCGACCACGCCGCCGATGCCGCAACCGGTTCCGCCCACACCGCCCACGGTCGATCCCGAACCGGACGTGTCGCCCGAAGCGGCACTGGTGTTCGGCTCGCGGGTGCAGCCGTTCCTCGCGAACCAGTGCGCGAGCTGCCACGCGAAGGACGGGTACAACGGCACGTTCAAGCTGGTGCGCGTGAACCCGGCCGAGGCCGGGCCGCTGGCGACCCGAACCAACCTGCGCGCGGTCGCCGGCCAGTTGAAGAAGGACGACCCCGGTGCCAGCCCGCTGCTGGTGAAATCGCTCGTCGCGCACGGCGGGATGAAACAGCCCGCGGTCGCGAGCCGGCAAGCTACGGTGTACCTGGCGCTGGAAGGGTGGGCCGCGCTCGCGGTGGGCACGCCATTGGCCGCGCCACCAGTAGCGCCGCCGACCCCGCCCATGACCGCGCCGGTGGCTCCGGTGCTTCCGCCGCCGGTGGACGTGCTGCCCCCGACGCGCCCGGTGTCGCCCGTTGTTCCGCCCGAATTGCCGGTGAAGCCGCCGGTGCCGATGATTCCCGAACCGCCGGCCTACATCGACCCGGTTCCGCTACCGCTGCCGGTCCCGGCCGCGCCGTTTGTACCTATGGTGCCGTCGATCCCGCCCGCCGCGCCGACGTTGCCGCGTCCACCGGTGGACGATCCGCTGTTGCCGCGAATCCCGCCCGCCGCGCCGAGCGGGCCAGCGCTCCCGAAGCCGCCGACGGTGTCGGTGTCACCCGTGCTCCCGCCGCCGGTCGAGGTGCTGCCGCCGCTGCCGCGCGTGGTGCCGCCGGCCGCGCCGCCCGTGCCCAAGCCGATCCCGACCGTGCCGCCGTTCATCCCGCCCGCGGACGCCAGCGCGAAGCCCGTCGCGCCGGTCGTTCCGGCCTCGCAGTTCGGCACGACGGCCCCGCCCAAGCCGCCCGTCACCGGGCCGAGCGGCGACGAGTTCGACCCCGCCGGCTTCAACCGCGGCAAGTAGTCGAAGGTCGAAGGTCGTAAAGTCGAAGACATCCACCCGGATTGTCTTCGACTTTACGACCTTCGACCTTACGACGTTCGACTCAGAACGCGGCGAAGTTGCGGAGCATTTGGAGGCCGACGCGTTGACTCTTTTCGGGGTGGAACTGCGTCGCGAAGACGTTGTCCTTCCAGATCGCGGCGCAAAACGGGGTGGGGTAGTCGGCCTCCGCCGCGACGATGGCGCGGACGGTCGGTTGCGGGAAGTACGAGTGGACGAAGTAGACCGCGGGTTCGTCCGGTAGGCCGGCGAACAAAGGGCACGCGGGGTGCGCGAGGCGCAGCGTGTTCCAGCCCATGTGCGGCACCTTCAGCCCCACTACGTCGGGGAAGCGGATCACGTCGCCGCCGAACACGCCCAGCCCGTCGTGAACGCCGTCCTCGTGGTCGCGGTCGAACAGCATTTGCATTCCGAGGCAGATGCCGAGAAACGGCCGGCCGCTGTCGATGTGCTTGCGCACGATGTCGTCGAGACCGGTTTCGCGCAGCCGCACGATGGCATCGCGGAACGCGCCAACCCCCGGCAGCACAACCTTCCCGGCCGCGGCCACGCGCTTCGGGTCCGAGGTAAGCACGGCGGAATGCCCGACCCGCTCGAACGCCTTCTGGACGCTCCGCAGGTTCGCCATCCCGTAATCCACGATCACCGTTTCCGACACGGATTGCTCCTTTGGCGAACCCCGCCCGCAAGGGCGGGAGTGGCGCAGCCCACAACCCAAACCCCGCCCTTGCGGGCGGGGGTCGCCGGCTACTTCGCCGCGACGGGTTCGCTTTCGGCCGGGCGGCGCAGCAGCAGGGCCGCGGCCAGTAGACCGACGCCCATAAGCGTGACGAAGATGCCCAGCGCGGTCTCGTCGTAGAACGGGAACTGCAACCGCGGTCCGAGCCACGGCCACGAGAACCAAGTGATGACGACGCCGATGGCGAGACCGGGGCCGAAGGGGAGTTCGCGCGCTTCGGGTGGTCCGCCGACCGGTGTGCCCAGCGGCCCGGTCGGGGCTGGTGCGTCCTTCGCGCCGAAAGCCAGTTCCAGCACCTTCAGGAGCAGCGACACGAACGAGCCGACGAACAGCGCCATCACCGGAATCTGCCAGCCGAGGAACGCCCCGGACATCATCAAGAGGTCGGCGTCGCCCAGGCCGAGCGCCTCGCGGCCGAACCCGGTCTCGAACAGCCACTTGGTCGCGCGCACGACCAGCGACCCGACCAGTGCGCCCAACAGCGAGTTCATTAGCCCCATCTTCCAACTGCCGGCCGGGGCGAACTCGAACGTCGGCCCCCAAAACGGCCACGGCTGCGCGCCCTGCGGGATCGTGCCCGCGGCCTGCGGGAGGAACCAGGGGATGCCCTGTGGGATCGCGCCGGCCGCGCCCGCCGGGTGCGGCCACGGCCACGGCATCAACACGCCGCCGATGATGCCGACGACGAGCGCCGGGTAAGTGATCTGCGTCGGGATGACGCGGTGCTCAAGATCGACCACCGCGGCGGCGATGAGCGCGGACAGGAAGACCGCGTGGTAGACGAACAGCCCCAGCGCGGCGACGGAGGGCGTCGCGCCCTGATAGCCGCGGAAGTTGAACTTCACGCCGGGGAGCGCGAACCGGTCGAACACCACCTCGGCCAAGAACAGCGCGAGGAACGCGAGGCCGGTGCCCAGTTCGACCCACATGTAGCGCGCGGAGAAAGGGGCCGCGCAGTTGCGGCACTTCCCGCCCAGGCGCAGGAACCCGAGGACCGGGACGTTGTCCAACATGCGGACCGGGCGGTAGCAGTTGAAGCACCGCGACGAGGGCCAGACGATGCTCTTCTCGTACGGGAGGCGCGCGACCAAGACGTTGATGAACGAGCCGACCATCAGCCCGAGGGCGAGGATGAACACGCACCAGACGATGAGCGGCAGGTTTTGGGTTACCCAGTCCATGCCGCCAGAATAGCGTCCGCGACCGCTTCCGGCGACAGAGCATCGCCGGCGACGGTGAAATCGGCGAGCGCGCGGTACACCGGTTCGCGCGCCGCGACCAGCGCCCGCACTTCGGCCTCGCCGCCGCTGGCGGTGAGGTTCGGGCGGCGCGCCGCGGTGGTGGGATCGGCTTGGATGCGCGCCCAGAGCGTATCGGGTGTGGCCGTGAGCCACACCACGAACGCGCGGGCCTTGATGTGCCGCCGGTTCGCGTCGCGCATCACCGCGCCGCCGCCGGTCGCGATCACGCACCGCTCTCGCGCACACAATTCCGCGAGCGCGGCAGACTCGCGGTCGCGGAACCCGGCTTCGCCCTCGGTGGCGAAGATGTCGGCCACGGTCTTGCCCGCGCCGGCCTCGACGCGGTCGTCCACGTCGGCGAAGTCCCAGCCGAGGCGCGCGGCGAGCAGCCGGCCCACCGTGGTCTTCCCGGTGCAGCGGTAGCCGATGAGGGTGACGACACCGGCCCGCGATGTGGTGCCGCTCACGCGATCCCCTTTGTCGGCTTCCGGTACACGCCGATCACCTCGGCGATGAACAGTTCCCGGACCAGCGGGACGAACCGGAGGGGCGCGACCAGTTTGTTGATGAGCAGTCGTCGGTACACGGGCTGAAACCTGCTCCGGCGCATCACGCGCTCGAAGTGCCCGACGGTCAACCGGTGGATGCCCAACTCTTCCCAGGTCGTCTGCGGCGGGAACCCGGCGGCGCGCATGACAGCCGGCCGCGGAAACAGCAGGTGCGTCCACCAGCCGGGCAGCTTCGCCCACATGTGCTTTCCGTGAGCGTGTCCCCACGGGGGGCCGAAGCTCAACAGCAGTTGCCCGCCCGGACGGAGCACCCGCAGGAACTCCGCGACGAATCGCTCCGGCGTGGACAGGTGCTCGATCACGTCGATGCAAAAGATGCAGTCGAAGGACGCATCCGCGAACGGCAGTGTCTCGCTCGCGGAGCACACGAAGCGGGCGTTCGACACGTTCAGCCGCTCGCCCTGGGCCGCCGTGAAGTCCAGTTTGTACTGCTCGATGTCGATCCCGACCACTTCGCGACAGTGCTCCGCGATGCGGTACGTCAGCCCGCCCGCGCCACACCCGAAATCGAGCGCCCGACCGCCCTGCCACTCAGAGGAGAGGGACGCGAACCGCGCGACGGCGTCCGCGCCCTTTCGGTACTCGTGGGCGAAGTACGCGGCCAGGAACGACTCGGCCTGTCCGATCGAATGAAGCTCGACCAGTTTGGCCTCTTCGGGGTGAGCGTGCGCGAACAGCGACTGATACCGGCGACAGAGCGAATCGAACAAACCCATATGCCCTCCCGTACTCTCCCGGCGCATCTGCCCCCTGAGCGCGCGACCGCGGCCCGCGTCACGGCTGTTCGGTCGGGGTCGGCTCCGCGGTTCCGCGATCCTCCTC
Organism: Planctomycetia bacterium; assembly: GCA_005773755.1. Taxonomy (GTDB): domain Bacteria; phylum Planctomycetota; class Planctomycetia; order Gemmatales; family Gemmataceae; genus Gemmata. Next base: position 3,423 of record SXHE01000757.1, on the reverse strand, counting down.
GAACGCCTTGGTCAGCGGGGAGAGTGCCTTGCGGACGATCTGGCGCATGGCCTCGATGTCCGGCGTCAGGCCGGTGAACAGCTCGATCTGGCGCGCGGCCTGGCGTACGAACATGTCCACGCCGGTGATAGTGTCCGCGCCGCGCGATCGTGCTTCGCGGATCAGGAGCGTCGTCTCGGGGGTGTAGATGGTGTCGAACACCGTCGTACCCGGCTTCAGGATGCTGAAGTGACAGGGGGCCTCGTCCACGTTGGGGTGCATCCCGACTGGCGTGCAGTTCACCAGCACGTCGAAGGAGACGTTGTGCCGGGCGTGCCAGTCCACGGCCTTGCACTTCACGTCCTCCGCGAGCTTCTGCGCGCGCTCGTAGGTGCGGCTGGTGATGGTGATCTGTGCGCCCTCGCGGTGCAGCGCGTAGGCGAACGAACGGGCGACGCCCCCGGCCCCGAGGATCAAGACGGAGAGCTGACTGAGCTGAACGGCGGGGCCGTCCTTCGCGCGCTCCGCGAGGTGCGCCCTGAGCGAGTCCGTCGTCGCCGCAAAGTCGGTGTTCGCGGCGCTGAACTTGCCGTCGTCGCGGCGCACGAGAGTGTTCGCGGATCCGGTCACCTGCACGTTCGGCTCGCTCTCCCGCGCGAGGCCGGCCGCGGCCTCTTTGTGCGGGATGGTCACACTGTACCCGCTCACCGGGAGTTGCTCGTACGCCTCCAGCGCCTGCGGCAGTTGCCCGCGCGGGACGCGGAACGGCAGGTACAGCGCGTCCACGCCCAGCTTCTTGTACATGTGGTTGTGAACGAGCGGGCTGAGGCTGTGCCCGACCGGGTCGCCCAGCACCCCGTACACCTTCGTGTTCGCGGTGATGCTCCGCACGTTGTAAGTGGTGCGTAGCTCGTCGAAACTGGGCAGGCCCGGGGCGATCCCGCGCTCCTTGTTGAACGCGGCGTAGACCCACGGCGCGCCGAACTTCAGCGCCAGGAACCGGGTCGGCTGGCCGATGTCGCCCATGCAGAACGCGACCGTCGGCTTGGGCGCTGTGCGCTGCAGGTGAAGCACGCGGGCCACGTCGTCGGCCGACTGCGCCGCGACCGCGATCTTGTACACGTCCGCGTCCTGCTTGAGCATGTTCGCGTAGATGTCGTCGAGGTTCTGTGGCGTCTCGGCGGTGTTGTGGTAGCTGACGATGCGCTTGACGGGACCGAACCGCGGGACCGAACCGGCGATGTCTGTTTCCAGATCGACCCACTCGAACGCGCCGGACACGATGGCCTGGCGCAGGATCATCATCCGCTCTTGCTCGGTGCCGTTGTACCGGCCGCCGTCGGCCGGGCGGCGCAGGGTCGCAACCCACGGACACTGCTTCAGGGGCGAGAGCCGCTTGAAGTCGACGGCTTTGGCGAGGAAGTCGAGCCGCAACTCGACGAACTTCGCGCCGCGCTTGATCGCCTCCGCGAGTTCGGCCACCACCATCTTGTGGCGCGTCCGGCCGATCACAACGAGAACCCGGTCCGACGACATAACGCCCCCTTCGGGGAAAGCACGAAATCAGAAAGTCGAAATCCGAAAGGGAACACACAACAGGTTACAGCGAAACGCTTTCGCGCGTGAGCGCGTACCGGCAGGAAAAGCAAGAAACCCAAGCCTTGCGGCCTGGGTTCCTGTTAGCGTTCGGCTCACGCGCGACGCGGATTACACCTTGCTGGCTTCCTTGTACATGACGTGCCGGCGCACGACCGGGTCGAACTTGCGGAGCGAGATGCGCTCCTTGGTGTTGTTGCGGTTCTTCTGGGTGAAGTAGCAGTGATCGCTGGCTTCGCTCTTCAGCTTGATGGTGCTGCGAGCTTCTTTGGATTTCGCCATGTGTTCGCCCTCGTGGGGTGGTGTGCGCGGGTCAGACAGAAATGATAGCAACGGATGCGGAAAGTGGACACCCTCGCGGCCGGCGTTCCGCGCGGATACCGACTGGGTCGACCACAAGCCGCTTGCTTGGCACACCGGTTGCGGCTATCACACTCTCCCGGCTCCGCTCTACACCCAGACCGACACCATGAAACCCGCGGCTTGTCAGGCACTCCGGCGCGCGCTCGCAAGCGACCGGACCACGTTCGGGCTGTGGGTGTCGCTCGAAAGCCCGGCGATCACCGAAATGGCCGTCGCACTCGGCCTCGATTGGGTCGTGATCGACGCGGAGCACGGGCACCTCGACTGGAAGGAAATCGCCGAACACGTCCGTGCGACGGTGCGGAGCGAAACGGTCGCCCTCGTGCGGCTCGCGGAACTGAACGGCGGCGCGATCAAGCGCGCCCTCGACCTCGGCGCGGACGGCGTTGTCATCCCATGGGTCGAGACCGCCGAGCAACTGGCACAGGCGGTACGATTCGCGTGCTACCCAACGGATGGCGCGCGGGGGATCGGCGCGGAGCGCGCGACCGGTTGGGGGCAGGCGCTGGCCGAACACGCGGCTGTCGCGAACGACAACGTCTTCGTCGTGCCCATCATCGAGACCGTGACCGGCGGCGCGAACGTGGCCGCGCTGGCCGCGGTGCCGGGCGTCGATCTGTTCTGGTTCGGCCCGGCTGACTACTCCGCGTCGGCCGGCTTCCGCGGACAGTGGGAAGGGCCGGGCGTGGGCGACGCGATCCTGCGCGCGAAGGACGTGCTCCGCGCCGCGGGGAAGCACTGCGGCGTGGTCGCGACGAGCGACGCCAACGTGCAGGAGCGATTGGCGCAGGGCTTCCGCGCGATCGGCCTGGGCTTCGACGCGGGGTTGCTCCTGCGGTCGCTGCGCGCGGCGCTCGCGGGCGTCGGCCGCGATCGGGTGATGAGTGCGGACCTGTCTTTGCCTGCACCTGGGACCGCGGGCGTCCCGACCGCTGCTGAGTGTGCAGTGTTGCGAACCGAGAACCCGCAGAACTCAATCGCGAGTACAGCAGCGGGCGGGACGCCCGCGGTCCCAGGGAAGCGGAAGCCGTTTCGCGTCGCGCTCACCGGCGACTTCTCCACCGACGGCAAGCCGCGGTACGACGACATCGGCCTCGACCTGCTTCGTAACGCGCGGGTGCCGTTCGACTACTTCCGCGACCACCGCCCGGAGATCGGCGCGGACCAGCTCACGGGCGTTAACGGCGTCATCGTGCTGACGCCGCGCGTGACCGCCGCGAGCCTGGCGAGCGCGAACGACCTGCTCGCGGTCGGGCGGTTCGGCGTCGGATACGACAGCGTGGACGTCGCGGCCTGTACCGCGGCCGACGTGCTGCTGTTCATCACCGCGGGCGCGGTGGACCGGCCGGTCGCGGAGGCCACGCTCGGTTGGATGTTGGGCCTGAGCCACCGCGTGCGGGTGAAGGACCGGTTCGTGCGCGAAGCCCGTTGGGAAGATCGCAGCCAGTTCATGGGGAGCGAACTCCGCGACCGCACGCTCGGCGT
>SXHE01000756.1 GCA_005773755.1 Planctomycetia bacterium | reverse complement strand
GAGTCCCAGTTCGCGCTTGAGCCGGTGTGAATCAGTTCCACGAAGCGGACGCCGCGCTCGACCAACCGCCGGGCGACGAGGCACTGCCAGCCGAAGCCGTCCGCCTGCCCGCGTTTCAGGCCGTACAGGGAGAGCGTGTCGTCCGTCTCCTTCGAGAGGTCCAGTGCCGCGGGCATTTCGGACTGCATCCCGGCCGCGGTCTCGAACGACTTGATCCGGGCCGCGAGGCCGGCGTCGTCGGCCCGCTCGCCCTGGTGCCCCTCGTTGAACGCCTTGAGCGTGTCGAGTTCGAGTTGCTGCCGCTGGTCGGTGGGCACGCGGCGCTTCAGGTTCGCAATCGGCTCCGCGCCGGGCACGACCCGCGTGCCCTGGTGCGCGCCGGGCAGGAAGTCCGAGGCCCACACCTGTGTGCCCGCGTAGGGCATCTGCGGCGCGAGCACGAGGAACGACGGCAGGTTCTTGTTCGGCGTGCCCAGTCCGAAGCTGAGCCAGCTTCCGATACTGGGCCGCGCGAACGCGAACGACCCCGTGTGCATTCCGAGCGTCGCGTTGTAGTGGTTCGAGTGGCTCGTGTGCATCGAGCGGATCAGGGCGACGTCGTCGATCTGCTTGGCGATGTGCGGGAACAGGTCGCTGACCTCGACGCCGCTCTTGCCACGCGGGGCGAACTTCCAGCCCGGCTTCTTGAGGAACAGCTTCTCGTAACCGGGCCGGTTGCGCGTTTCCGGGTGGTCGAGCGTAACTGACTTGCCGTGATCGGCGGTCAGTTTCGGCTTCGGGTCGAACGAATCGACGTGCGACACGCCGCCCGACATGAACAAGAAGATGACCGCCTTTGCCTTCGGCGCGTGGTGCGGCTTCTTGGGCGCGAGCGGATCGGCCGCGTCCGCCGCGAGCAGCTCGCTCAGAATCCCGGGCATCAGGAGCGAGCCGGCCACGGCCGACTGGACGAACTGGCGGCGCGAAACGGGGTGCATGGTTCAGTCCAGGTAAAGGAACTCGTTGCCCGCGAGCAGCACGCGAGCGAGCGCGGCCCACGTGACCTTCGCGCGGTCCGCGGGCGGTGTGTCGGTCAACGCCCCGTTGTACTTTGCCAGGAACGCGTTCGCGGTCGTGCGGTCCTTCGCGGTCGGGGCGCGCTGGAGCGCGAGCCGGAACAGTTCGTCTAGTCGGGCCGCGTCGTCGGCTTTCGTCAGCGCGCGCCCGGCGACCTTGTCGGCTTGGGCGTGGAAGAACGGGTCGTTGAGGAAGTAGAGCGCCTGCGTCGGCACAGTGGTGGTCTGGCGCTGCGGGGTGGTGGCGTTCGGGTCGGCCCCGTCGAACAGGCCGAGGAACGGGTGCCGGCGGTTCCGCACGTTGATGAGATACACGCTCCGTTTGTCCGACTCGTAGAAGGTGGCGAACGGGACGTGCTGCGAGAAGTTCCAGCTCGCCTCCGGCGGGAACGGGTGCGCCGCGCCCGGCTTGCGGTCGAGCTGGCCGCTGGTGGCGAGCAGGGTGTCGCGCAGCTCTTCCGCACTCAGCCGGCGACGGTCGAACCGCCAATACAGCTCGTTCGTGGCGTCGAGCTTCGTGGCGTCGTCGCGCGCGGCACTCGCCTGCCGGTAGGTCGCGCTCAGCATGATGAACTTGTGCAGACGCTTGACGCTCCAATCGCGCGCGACGAACTCGCTCGAGAGCCAGTCGAGCAACTCCGGGTGCGTCGGCGGGGTGCCGCGTGTGCCAAAGTCGTTCGGGGTATTGACCAGCCCCTTACCGAAGTGGTGCAGCCAGATGCGGTTCGCCATCACGCGCGCCGTGAGCGGGTTGTTCTTGGACGCGATCCAATTGGCGAGTTCGAGCCTGCCGCTGCCGGCCTTTGCGGGGAGCGGTTCGCCGCCGAACACTTCGAGCCAGCGCCGTGGCACCACCGCGCCGGGCTTTTCCGGGTCGCCGCGCAGGTGCATCTTCACGTCGCGCGGCGTCCCCTCGACAACGGCAAACGCGACCTCCTGCGCCGGTGCGGATGCGACGAGCGCGGCCCGTTCGCGCTCGACCGCGGCGCGCTTTTCAGCGAGCACCGCCAGCGCAACGAGATCGGTCCCCAGGTCGGCCGGGAAGTGTTCGATGAGCCAGCCGACGCCGTCCGGCCCGCCGGGGTGGGCGTCCTTCACGCGGCCAGTGATCCGCACCTTCGCATCGACCGGGCTGAGCCAGCCGACCGCGACGTTGCCGTTCTGCGCGGGGTGAACGAACACCGCCCGCGCCGGCAGCTTCGTCCACACCGCGACCGGTTCCTTGCCCGCGGTGACGAACGCCGACGGCGTGTCGCCGTTGCGCCACACGTTCAGCCCCGACTTCCCTTGAAGGTCGCGCAGCGGTTCGGGCAGCGGCAGCGGGCCGTCGCGCGTGTCGAGGAACCACCACACCCGCTTGTTACCGTGTGCGTCCGCGTGCGGGTTGCCGGCGAGGAAGTCGTCGAGCACATCGGCGGCGAGGTTCCACTTCCGGCCCTTGCCCCCGACTTCCGCAATCTCCCACTCGATCAGCGTCGAATCCGCCCCGTGGTTCTTGAGCGGTAGAACCGACAGTTGCAGGAACTGCCCCGCCTTCACCGCGATCTCGACCGGCAACTTGTCGAGTGCCTGCTCGCCGCCGTCGGGAATCTCGCCCTTCGCGAGCGCGGTACCGGTCTTCGCCTTCAGCCCGCGCGCCAACTTCGCCTGTTCGTCGCGGAGTTGTTTGAGGCGGGTATCGACGCTCGCGAGCTTGTCACGGTAGGGCTTCACTACGCGGTCCCACTCGGCCGGCGGCAACAGCGGCACGAGGTCGCGCGGCTGCTGCTTCGGCTCGCAGCCGGGAAAGGCGAACTTGGTGCTGTCGAAGATGCCGTAGAGCGCGTAGTAGTCCTTCGCGCTGATCGCGTCGTACTTGTGGTCGTGGCAGCGAGCACAGCCGATGGTCAGGCCGAGGAGCGCCTTGCCCACGGTGTCGATGGTGTCCTCGTGGGTGAGGTACATGTCAGCGTCGATGTCGTGCCCGAACCGCCGGGCGAGCGCGAGGAACCCGGTGGCGACCACGCGCGGCGCGTACTTCTCGACCGGGCCGCTGCCGGCGCGGATGTCGCCGGCGAGCTGGTCGCGCAAGAACTCGTCGTAGGGCATGTCGCGGTTGAAGGCGTCGATGACCCAGTTGCGGTAGCGCCAGGCGTGCGGCAGCGGGTGGTCGCTGTTCTCGCCCGCGGTGTCCGCGTAGCGCACGAGATCGAGCCAGTGCCGGCCCCAGCGCTCGCCGTAGGCCGGCGACGCGAGCAACCGGTCGATCAGCTTTTCGTAAGCTTCGGGCGCGGCGTCCTTCGCGAACGCTTCGACTTCCTCTGGTGTCGGCGGCAAGCCGGTCAGGTCGTAGGTCGCGCGGCGGATCAGCGTCCGCTTGTCCGCGGGCGCGGAGAGCGTCAGCCCTCTCGCCTTCAGCTTCGCGCCGATGAAGGCGTCGATGGGGTTCGCGCCGGCATTCGAGTCTGGGACGGGCGGGCGCACGACAGGCTGGAACGACCACCACTTCTTTGCCTCGGCGACGGTCACGCCACCGAGCCGGGTCGGGCCGTCGCGCGGGTCGACGGCCCCATCCTTCACCCACTGCACGAGCGCCGCGATTTCGGCCGAGGAGAGGTCCGCGGCGGGCGGCATTCGGAGCCGCTTGTCGGTGCCGCGAACCGCCTGGATGAGCAAGCTGTCGTCCGGCTTGCCGGGCTTGATCGCTGGGCCGTTGTCGCCGCCGGTCTGCCAGCCGGCTTTGGTGTCGAGCCGCAGCCCGCCCATCTGCTTCTCCGGCCCGTGGCACTTGATGCAGTACTTCACCAGCAGCGGGCGCACCTTCGATTCGAAGTGATCGGTCGGTTCGGCCCCGCGCGCGGTGGGAGAGGCGAGCGCGACGATAAGCAGAGCGGCCCAGCGCGGGTGGATCATCGGCGGGAGGTCCGTGAGGCGGGAGACTCTTACGATACCGAAAGCGCCGCTACTTCGCGACCGGTTCGATCCGGTACGCGACCCGCTTCTCGCCCTTCAGCGCGGCCGGCTTGTCGCCGGCTTCCAGTAGATCGATGAGCACGTTCCGCGCGGTGCCGCGGCTCAGGTAGGTGTCCGCCCAATCCGCCGCGGAGAGTTTCACGCGCCGCGGCGCGTCGAACGTGACAACGACCGCGCCCGTGAACCGCGTCAGCCGCACAGAGGTCACGTTCTCGGTGAATGCGTCCGTCGCAGCGGCCCACTTGCCATCGACGCGGAACTCGATCACGGTCGGCAAGGCTTGCGCCTGCTCCTTCGCGTCGCGCAGGTACACCGGTAGCACCTCGTACAGCTCTGTGAGTTGCTCCTTGCCGTCGCCGGTCACGCTCGTCTCGACGCGCACGCCCTTCTCTGTGATCTGGAACGCGCGGGCGTATTCGTACTTCCCGGCGATGGTCTTCTCCTGGCCGACAACCGCCGCGGGAATCGTGCCACGCACGGTCGCGGTCGTGTTGCCCTTCACGTCGATCACCGCTTCCGGCTTCTGAATGCGGGCGGTGGTGAAGAACGCGCCGTCCGCTGTGACGCCGCTGACCGCGTGTATGGGCCAGGTGCGCCAGGCCACGATCTGGTCGAACGACTTGTCGTTGCTCATGCCGGCGCGTTGGCCGAGGAGAACCGAGCCGGTGGCCGGGGTCCAGAACGCCGAGAGCTGCCCCCCGCCCAGGCCCATCGGCCCGCCGTACTGGCGCATCCCGTCGTCGGCGCTCTGCGTGCCCACCGGCCCGGTGTGCAGGATCGCCGCGAACCCCGGCTGCCGGGCGACGACGAACTCCTTGTTGAAGTCGCGGATGAACGACTCGCCGCGCTCGAATGGCGACTTCAACAGCGGCGACTTCTGCTTCTGCAGGTCGAGCTGGTGTGCGTACGCGCCGGGCTTGTAGAACTCGTAGCCGGGGTTCACGCTGGCGGGGAAGTTGTACGTCATCCACACGCGCCACTTCCACGGGTACGAGATGATCTCGTCGTTCTTGACGAACCCACCCTTGCCGTTC
>SXHE01000755.1 GCA_005773755.1 Planctomycetia bacterium | reverse complement strand
GGAACGTGACGATGGTGGTGCCCGTGTTGATAGCGAGCTGCCACGTGTCCGAGAAGTTGAAGATCGGGCCGGTCGCGAGCCACACGAGAATCGTGCCCAGAGCCAGTGCGAAGGCGAGCGAACTGCCCGTCCACTTCGTGGCGTACCCCGACATCCGCTCCAACCAGCCGCGCTTCGCGGTCATACTCGCCTCCCGTGAGATTGACTGATTTAGGATTCGGACGGCGGGCGATCGCGCACCGTCGGCACCACGAACACGATCACACACAGCCCCACGCACGCCAGCCCGCCGATCACCCACTTTACCCTGATCGGTAGCCCGCCGAACACGATGCTCAGGGTGACAACGGGCACGACCACGCACACCGCGACCACCTTCACCGGGCGGCGGATGCCGCGGTGCTCGTCCCAGTCGCGCAGCAGCCGGCCGAAGATCGGCGACCGCTTCAGCCAGCGCTCCAGGCGCGGCGACGACCGCGAGAAGCAGTACCCCGCAAGCAGCACCCACGGCGTCGTGGGCAGGCCCGGCAGGATCGCGCCCAAGTAGGCCAACCCGACGCACAGCAACCCGGCGGCGACGAACAGCACGCGCCGGACGCCGGTCGCCAACGGCGGCTTAGCGCGCGGTTCGGGTGTGTCGGGTGGTGTGTCCAATGTCGGCTGTTGAACGGCGCGTGTTGGCACGGCACACGGTGTGTGCCGACTACTCTGGCGCTGTACGATGATAGCGAGCGCGACCACTTCCCCCAACACCGGCCCCGACATGCGCCGCCTCGCACGCTTCGTTCTGCTGTGTCTGTTGCTCGCCGGGGCCGGGTGCGGGAAGAAGCCCGCGCCGCCGGCCCCGCCGCCGGATGACCCCAACCCCGCGCCCGGCCCGAACCCCGGCGCGCCAGACACCGGGGCCGAGCGCAAGAAGATGCTGGCCGGGCTGAAGCACAGCAACCAGGACACGCGCCGCGCCGCCATCGAAGACCTGTCGTGGCTCGCGGAGGAAGACACGGCCGTCGTGCCGGCGCTGATCGAACTGCTGCGCGACAAGGGCACCGGGGCCACCGGTCACACGTCGCCCAACCGCGTCAACAGCACGCGCGAGGCCGCGGCACTCGCCCTGCTGAAATGCACCAACGGCGAGAAGCTGATGCGCGAGAAGGGGTTGCCCGTGCTGCGCGAGGAACTGAGCAACCCGTCACCGGTGATCCGCGAGTACACCGCGTACCTCGTCGGCCAACTCGGGGCCATGTCCAAGCCGCTCGCGGCGGACGTACAGAAGCTCTGCACCGACACGGACGCGAACGTGCGCGGGGTGGCGTTCGACGCGCTCCGCACGACCGGCATCGCGGACCCGGTCGCGCTCGCGAAGCTGCTTCGGCACGAAGACGAGGAAGTGGTTCGCCTCGCGGCGGAACTGATCCCGCTCGTCGAGTCGATGCCCGAAGGCGGGGTCGCGGCCCTGATCGACGCGCTCAAGTCCGCGAACACGAACGTCCAGTACGCGGCGTCCACCGGCCTCGCCACCGCCGGGCCGAAGGCCGCGAGCGCGGCCCCTGCTCTCGTCGAGGCGATCAACAAGTATTACCCGGACAAGTACGACCCGAAGGCCCCACGCGCGGAGAGCGTGGAATCGGCGTACTGGGCCGCGCTCGAAAAGATCGGCGCGCCGGCCGTCGCCCCCGTCGTCAAACTGCTCGGGCACACCAACGAGATGGTGCAATGGAAAGCGCTCGAAACGCTGGCGGCCATCGGCCCACCGGCGAAGGACGCGGCCGACGCGCTCAAGAAGATGATGGCGAAGCGCGACGGCGCTTCGCTGTACGCCGCGCACGCGCTCGTTCGCATCGGCGAATCGAAGGACGAAGCCATCGCACTACTGAAAGAAGCCCTTCAACTGCGCACCGCCGCGGCCACCGCGACGCAGATCGTGACCCGACTGGGCAAAGCGGGCCAACCGCTGCACGCGGCGGCGCTCGCCAACCTCACGAGCGGCGACATCGCAACGCGCTACTACGTGCTGAGCCTGATCGCCACGCTGCCGCCGGAGGAGGCGCAGAAGGTCGCGGCGGAAACCGGCAAGCTCGCGACCGACGAATCGGACGACGTGCGGAAGAACCTCGGCACCGTCCTCGCGAAGCTCGGCCCGGCCGCCGCGCCCGCGGCCGACGCGCTCGGCAAGGCGCTCGCGACCGAGAAGGACACGATCATTCGCGACCAGTTCGTCGAGGCGCTCGTCGCGATGGGCGCGGGCGCGAAGCCGGCGCTGCCGGGGCTGCTGCCGCTCGTCACCAACAAGGAGCTATCGTCGCCGCTGCGCGCGAAGGTGATCGCGGCGGTGGCGGTCGCCGATCCCGCGTCGGCCGAAGTTGCGGCGGCGCTGGTGAAGGTCGCGGACGACCCCGATCAGGCCATCCGCGCGTCGGCCGCAGGCGCGTTGGGCCACCTCAACCCGCTCCCGGCGGACGCGCTCAACACGCTGTTGAAGCTGGCACGGGGCGACCGCATGAACGGCCCACGGGTCGCGGCACTCCGCGCGCTGACCACCGCCGGCCCCCGCGCGAAGCCCGCGAAGGCCGATCTGGACGCGATGGCCGCCGGGCCACAGGCACACCTGGCACTGTGGGCGAAGGTCGCGGTAGCGGCAGTCGATGGCGACGTACACAAGGCCGCACCGGTGATCCGCGCCGGCCTGGGCGACCGCAACCAGTTGGTGCGCTCGTCCGCGGCGGAAGCGCTCTTGGTGTTCGGCCCGACCGCGGCCGACCTGCCCGCGCTGCTGAAGGTGATGCGCGACGTGAGCAGCAGCACGAAGCTGGCGAGCGCGGTCGCGCTGGGCCGGCTGGGTGCGGTCGCGAAGGACGCGGTGCCCGAACTTCGCCGGATGCTTGACCACAACGAATACGAGGTCCGCGTCGCCGCCGCCGACGCGCTGGGCAACATCGGCCCGGCCTCGCTGCCTGCCGTCGCCAAGCTGAAAGAGCTACGCTCCGATCCCAGCGTCAGGGCCGCGGCCCAACGCGCGCTGGACAAGATCGAAGCGAAGTAGCGCCGGCGGGCGGCACCGTCAGCCCGCCGGTGGTCACACAATGCAGATTAGCAAGACGTGAATCGTAGGGCATCGCACCGGCGGGCTGACGCCGCGCCGCTCGCTGGAAGTTACCGAATAAGGTGTTCGCCATGCGAAAGG
>SXHE01000754.1 GCA_005773755.1 Planctomycetia bacterium | reverse complement strand
GCCGGTTGGTTAGCGTTACCGGCGGGCTTACGCCGCGCCGCTCGCAGATGCTTTTACTCTTCCTCCGCGTACTCGATCTCCTCCGCCACTCGGCGGTTCGAGCGCTTCGGTTCCTTCTCGCGCGAAAACACCTCGTACCCGTGCATGTGCAGCAGCCACAGGAACGGCTCCGCCACACCGAAGGGGGCGATGGTGCGCATCGACAGGTCGCGGATGCCCAGTTCGTTCTCGAACAGGCTCACCGACGACACCGGGAAGAACATCACCTGCGGGCCGAAGTAGCTCTCCACCAAACCCCGCACGTCGACGCCGCGGAACATCAGCTCCAGCATCTGTTCCACCAGTTCGCTGCGCCCGCGGACCGTGTCGTAGGTGGTCCGCTTCGGGGACGACGGGTTGAACTCCGCGAGCATCTGTCGGATGAACGGCACCGCCTGCCCCTGGATCGGGTTCTCGGTCAGCAGCAGGTCGAACTTGGGGATGCACACCGCGACCGGGACCGGGATCGTCTGGCCCACAGCGATGTCGCGCACCTCGCGCATGTCGGCCATGAACTCGTTGAGCGCGGCCAGTTGCCGGTCGAGCGTGACGTTGGTGCCGTCGCCGTAGAGCTGCGTCGGGTCGAGGAACAGCATGAACCCGTCCATCTTCACGGCCTGCTTCTTGAGCCGGTCCTTGTCGATGGCCTGGTTCACCAGCTCGCCCGAGTAGTCGAACAGGTTCACGAGCGCGGTGTTCGGGCCGTCCGGGTCGGCGTCGCGGACGTGCATCATCACCGGGTCGGGCGGGTTGGTCACGTCGTGAACGGTGCCGCCGGCCTCGCGCTTCAGGTTCAGGATCAGGTCGATGTACTGCTCGAATCGGGCGTCGCCGAGCGACGGCGCGGGCTGGATCACCGCGACCGTGGGCGCGGTTCGGCGGCGCACGCGGTCGTACCCGGTCGCGAGCATGTGCGTCTTGCCGCTGGACCGCACCCCGACCACTGGGAAGCACAGCCGCCGCACCTTCTGGTAGCTGCGGAGGAAGCGGAACGAGCACGACTTGCACTCGACGTAGCCGGTCTCCGCGGGCACCTCGTCCGGTTCGGCTTTCTTCCGCGCCTTCGGTTTGGGCTTCGGCCTGCCCTTCGACCGGTAGAGCGGACGCGGGGCGTCGTCGTCGCCGTCCTCACTCTCGTCGTCGCCCCCGCCGGCGGCGACGGGCACGGTCGCGGTCTTCTCGACGATCAGCTTCTCGCTGAAGCAGCGCGGGCACTTCTTGGCGTCGGCCTTGATGAGCGCCGCCTCTTTGCGGCGCGCGCGGCGGTAGGGCATGATCGCCAGCCCGAACAGCACCACCACCGCGGCGCAGCGCCCGCCAGCGAACGCGGCCGACCGCCACTTCGAGCCGGCGATCAGGTTGTCGAGCTTGCCCTTGTCGGCCGCGAGTTGGGTGCGCTCCGCTTCGGCTTCAGTCGCGAGCCGCTCCGCGAGGCGCGCGTCGAGCGCCGCGGCTTGCAGTTGGGCGCGCACGTCGTTCTCGCCGTCGCGCAAGATCGTCTCGACCGGGTCGCCGCCCGCGCCGGTCGCGGACACCAGCGCGGCCCAACTGTCGAGCGTCGAGGCCCACTTCTTGTTCGCCGCCGCGGTCGTGGTATCGGCCTTTTCGGTCGCGTCTTTCAATTCGGCGGTCAGCTTGGCTTCCTCGCGCACGGCCCACGGTCGCCCGTCCGGCGCGGGGCCGTTCGAGCAGCCGGGCACCGTACACAGCGCCAGCAGCACGCCGGCCGCCGCGACGCGCTCGGCCTTGCGGAGCGACACCCGCCGCACCCCGCGACCCAGCCGCACGGCGATCACGAACACGACCGCGGCCCACACCACAACGCCAGCATCGAACAGCGTCGGCTTGAACGCGGCCTGCGCGCCGGTGTCGAAGTCGAACCCGTACGCGGACTGCTGGCGCTCCGCGTAGTGGTGGAACTCGATCCGCTGCCGGTACAGCTCTTCCCAGTCCTTGCGGGCCTCGTCGCGGCGCGCGCGGGCGCTGGTGGCGATCTTCAGCGAGGCGTTGCGAAGGGCCTTGTAGTCGTCGGCCAGAGCGGGGCGCAGTTCGGCCAGCACGGAGGAGGGGTCTTGAAAGTTGCGCACGGCGGCGATGCCGACGCGGGGCGGGGCGATCCGCTCGATTTCCTTCTCGGCCGCCTCCTGCCGCGCTTGTTGAGTGTGCCAGTCGTACCGCAGGGGAATCAGCTTTTCGGGTTGGTCCGCGCGGGCGTCGGGCGCGAGCACCGCGAGGGCCACCGCCACGAGAACCGGGAGGCGGGCGCGGGGCCGGAGAGCGGGAACGGCCATGAGGGTCCGGTTGGCAAGGACAATGGTGCAGGATTTAACGTAAGCGCGGGTTCTCGCGCCCGCAAGACTATTCGCGCCGCCGCACCGAGTTGATTGGGGTTACGACCGGACCGGTGCGGATTTCGCGGAATCGCGTCAGGAGTTGGAATTCGGCCAGCGGGCCAAGCGGGTCAAGCGGAGAGGGGGGGATTCGAACCCCCGGTACGGTTACCCGTACACAGCATTTCCAGTGCTGCACAATCGGCCACTCTGTCACCTCTCCGTGGGCGTCGGAAAGATCAGCATAGGTGCGCGAGCGCGCGCCGACAACTCAGCACCCCGCGCGCTTGCGCTTCTTGCCCACGCTCCCGCGCGCCTCGATCTTCTCGATGTACGCGACCGCGTCGGGGGTCTGGCACGACGTGTCGCCCATATCCACCTCGACCGGGCCAACGGCCCGCGCGATCGCCTTCGCCTTTTCGGTCAGCGGGGCGACGAACGCGCCGACCGCGATCACGAAGTTGTTCATCGCGTACCGCGTGCGGTTCGGGGCGCTGCCGATCTCGTTCTGAACCCGCTTCATCAGCTTCTCGATCTCCGCGAAGTCGAGGTCCGCGTCCGGTTTGATCGCGACCAGCGAGGCGTAGGTACACCAGCCGGCGTTGGCGATCTGTTCCTTGCTGCTGTCCATCCAGTCGAGCGCGAGTTCGCGCCCGAACTTCGACTCGGACGCGGCCCACGGCACCGTGAACCCGCTGATCATGTACCAGTACGCGCCCTTCACCCACTTCTGGAGCTGCGCCTTCGTGAACGCGAGGGGGTCGGCAATCATCCCCGCGAAGTACATCGCGTCGGAGTTGCCGCTGTCGTACAGTTCCAGCGCGAGCGCGTGGTCGGTCTTGATCTTCTTCTGAAGCACCTTGAGGTCGCCGACCTTCACGCCGAAGAACGGCTCCTTCGCCCCGTGACGGAGGAACGTCTTCTTCGTCTGCTCCGACCCCAGCTTCTTGAGCTGCGCGAGCACGTCCTTCGCGGTCATGGGACACCTCCGGCGAACGGCCGGCGTCAGCCGGCCGGTGAGAACCTACCCCACCTTTAACATCTGCCAAAGGTCGGTTGTTTCTTGAAGTGAATCGCGAACGGTGCGTCGCTCTCACGGGCGCGACTGAAGGCGCGCGAGCACAGGGCTGCCGAAGTGGTTGTGACCGGCCGGGCGCGGGTGAGCCTACCGTCGACAGGCGCACGGCGATTGGCTACACAGCGGGCAGTTGTGTCGGCGGCGCGGCGAAACTGTCGGCACACGGATGCTGCCCCCGCACATGACGATCACAACGCACACAAACATGAAGGACATGAAGGTGCACGCGACAGCTCGGACGTACCGCTCCTCACCGAACAGCTCGTAGGCCTGACTCCCGAACCAAAACGCACAGTACACCTGGAGCAGAAACACCAAAACGTTACCCACGGGCAACCTCCACTTCACAAAGGCTCAGGCCACGTTGCGATCCTCGACCGGAGCCGGGGTTCACCTCACAGCACGCCTTTGATAGGCGTGCCGGTGGGGAGCATGGGGATTTCGCGGCCCTCGCGGTCGTGCAGCACGGTGGCGAGGTCGAGGCCGAGCGCCTCGTAGATGGTGGCGGCGGCGTCCGCGGGGGTGTAGGCCGCGGTCACGGGGTCAGCGCCGCGGGCGTCGGTCGCGCCGATCACCTGCCCGCCTTGCGTGCCGCCGCCGGCGAAGAAGATGCTGCCCGTGCGCCCCCAGTGGTCGCGGCCCCCTTCTTTGTTGATCTTCGGCGTGCGGCCGAAGTCCGTCAGGAACACGACGAGCGTGTCGTTCAGCCGCCCGCGAACCGCGAGGTCGTCGAGCAGTGCCGCGAACGCCCGGTCCACACCGGCGAGGTGGAACGGCTTCTTCGCCATCTCGCAGATGTGGGGGAAGTTCTGACCCGGCGCGTTGTGCTGGTCCCAGAGGTTCCCGTATTCGGGGTCGTAGCCGTAATCGACCATGACGAACGGCGCGCCGGCTTCGACCAGCCGCCGCGCGAGCAGGCAGCGGGTGCCGATCTTGGTTTTGCCGTAGCGGTCGCGGACCTTCTCCGTTTCTTTGCCGAGGTCGAACGCGGCCCGCACTTGTGGCGAGAGCAACATGCCGAACGCGCCGCGAAACTCGTCGGCCACCGCCGACGCCGGCTCCGAGTGCTTCAGCGCGCGGTCGAGCTTCTCGCGCAGCGTACTGCGACCCGCGAGCCGCGTTTCGTCCAGCCCCGCGCCCGGCCGAACCGCTTGCTTGGTGAACTCCTCTTCGGACACGTCCTCCTTCACGCCCGCGGTGAAGTCCTCGTTCTTCGACTTGCCACCGGTCATGAACGGCCCGTACTGCCGGCCGAGCCACCCGCCGACGAACAGGTTCTTGGGCGGCGGGCCGGGGCGCGTGATGCCGGGCACCGCGACGTAGCCCGGAAAGCCCGCGCGCGGCCCGTTCAGCTTCGACACCACGGCTCCGATGTTCGGCTCGGTGTCGATCTGCTGAAGGTTAACCATGCGCCCGCTGAGCGCGCGGGCCTGCGCCTGAAAGTGGTCGTCCGTGCCCGCCGCGAAGGTGCGCACCAGCGCGATCTTGTCGGTCTGCTTCGCCATTTGCGGCATGACTTCGGCGAATCGCACACCGGGGAGCGTCGTTTGGATCGTGCTCAGCGTGCCGCGAATCTCTTCCGGCGCGGTCGGCTTCGGGTCGAACGACTCGTGGTGCGTAACCCCGCCCGCGAGCCACAGGTAGATGACGCTCTTGGCCCTCGCGTTCTCGCGCGTGTTGCGCGCGTGTGCGAAGGGCAGCGCGCTCGCGCCGACGGCAACGCCGCCGGCACAGAGCAAATCGCGACGGG
>SXHE01000753.1 GCA_005773755.1 Planctomycetia bacterium | reverse complement strand
GTCAGCCCGCCGGTGCGATTCCCATTCGATTCGCTTTGCGTGCTGAAGTTGTGTAGCTACCGGCGGGCTTACGCCGCGCCGCTCGCGCGCCCGTGTTCCGCGATCACTCGATAATCAGCTCCGCGTGCAGCGCGCCGGCCTTCTTCATGGTCTGGAAGATGGCGATCAGGTCGCGCGGGGTCACACCCAGTGCGTTGAGCGCGCGGGCGACCTCGGCCACGGTCGTCGCCTTCGGGAGCGGGATCAGCCGACCCGGTTGCTCGACGCCGGCGACGTTCGTTCGCGGCAGAACCGCGGTCGTGCCGCCGCCCAGCGGTGCCGGCTGCGAGGCGATGGGCGCGTTCGCCACCCCGATGTAGAGGTTGCCGTGGGCGACCGCGGTCGGAGAGATCGACACGTTCTCGCCCGCCACCACGGTCCCGGTGCGCTCGTTGATGACCACGCGGGCCGCCACGTCCGGGCGGATGCCGAGCAGCCCGACTTCGGCGAGGAACATGGTCGGCGTCTTGTTCGGGTCGGACGGGCGGCACAGCACCACCGCGCCGGGGTCGGTCGCGACCGCGGTGTTCGGGTACTTGTCGTTGATGGTCTTGGCGATCAGCCGCGCGGTGTTCAGGTCCGGCTCCTTGAGCAGCAGCGTGGCCTTGCCGTCGCGGACCAGTTCGCCGGGCGCTTCCTTCACGATGCTCCCGCCGGCCGGGATGCGGCCCACGTTCAGGTGGTTCTTCTGAACGCCGGCGGCCTGCCCCGTGACCGAGAACCCGCCAACGGAGAGCGCGCCTTGCGCCAGCGCGTACACGTTGCCGTCGGCCCCGCGCAACGAGGTGAAGATGAGCGTGCCGCCCTGCAAGCTGCGGGCGTCGTCGATGGCCGACACGGTCACGTCCAATTTGCCGCCCTTCCGCGCGAACGGTCCGATCTCGGCCGTCACCATCACCGCGGAGATGCTGGTGGACCGGATCACCGATTCGGCCGGGAGCTGGCTGAAAATCTGCGTCGTCGTGCCCATGCGCTGGAGCATCTGCACGGCGACGTCCTGGGTGAACGTGCTGCGGCTGCCGGTGCCGTCCAACCCGACCACGAGGCCGAACCCGAACAACTGGTTGCCGCCGGTGCCGGACACGTCGGTCACGTCCTTGATCCGCACATCGGCGGACGCCTGTGCGGTCGTGAGCAGCGCGACGGCGATTGCGGTGACGAGGCGGTACATCGGTTTCCTCCATCGCGAAAGTCAGAACAGGCGGAACACGGCGTTGAGCCGAGACAGGATGCCCTGTTTGGTCGTGCGGGTCGCGGGGCCGCGGCCCAGGTAGTTGATGCGGAAATTGGCGACCGAGCCGGACGGGATCACGTTGCCCACGCCGATGTCGGCCGGGCGCACGATCCCGGTGATCCGCAGCACCCGCTCCTCGCCCGCGACCACGCGGCTCCGGTAGCCCTCGACCACCAGGTTCCCGTTGGGCATCACGTCCACCACGGTCACCGCCATGCGGTCGGTAAAAACGCGGTTGGTCGTGTTCTGCGAGTTCCCGCTGAACTGCATCGCGGTGTTCTGCGTCGGGAACTGGATCAACGTGTTGCCGCTGGTGCCGGCGTCGCCGTTGCGCGGCGTGCGCAGTTTGTCGAACAGCGTGACCTGCCCGCTGCCGCTGGTCGTGCGGGTCATGTTCCGCTGGTCTTGTTCGTTGGCGACCGTCGTTTCGCTGATGGTCACGATGAGCGTGTCGCCGACGCTGCGCGCGCGGTTGTCCTGAAACAGGTAGCCGTACCGCGGGTCGCGCCGGTCCCAGAGCGAGTCCGCCCGGCTCACCGAGGTCGCGGTGAGCGCGACCACGGCACCGGCGATGATCCACCGCCTCACGGGGCACCTCCGAGATCGATTTCCACCGTGCCCGGCCCGGTGACGCGGGCCGACACGGTCTTCTTCGAGTCGATGTTCTGGACCAGGATCGTCTGGCCCAACTTGCCGCCCTGCTGCGCCTCGCCCACCACGGCCACCTTCAGCCCGCCGGTGTTCACCTGGATTTGCACGCGCTGGCGCGGGCGAATCAGCAGTTCCGCCGAAGCGAACTGCGTCGCGCCCGCGGGGACCGCGCCGCGCGGCTGCACGTCGAAGTTGACCGCGAACGAGAGCAGCGTTTCGTTGCCCGCGGCGACGGTCATGTCCACATGCACGCGGCCCGTCGCCCCGGCCCGGCCGCGCGGCTTGGCGGTAATCACCACCCGCTCGGTCAGCGGCACGTCGGGCAGTTTCACCGCGACCGGCGTCGCCAGTTCGACCGTGACCGCGCCCTCCGTGTACTGGCGCAGCAGCTCGGTGCGGGCCGCGGCGGTCACTTCTTCGGCCGTGACCGCGCGCCGGCTGATGGACACTGTCGTGCGCTCGGCCCCGGTCACACGCGCCTCGATCCCGGCCAGCGCCAGCCGGTACTCGACGTTGCGCTTGCCGACGGTCGCCGCCGCGTCGCGGGCCTTGAGTTCGGTCAGGTCGAGCGCCAGCGCGCGGGCACGGTCGGCCGCGGTGCCGCCGGTCACGGTCGCCACGTCGCCCACCGTCACGAGCGTCGCGCCGACGGTCGCCGTGGGCGCGAGTTCGACCGTGACCGGGTCCGCGCCCCGCGCGTAACCGATCGCCGACCCGACCAGTGCGAACGCGAAGAGGAACCGCATCCGTGCGCTCCAATCTTTCCTGTGGTCCGGTCACTCCGTGACCGGGCAGCGGGGTCCCGGTCACGGAGTGACCGGACCACGATTCAGAACTATCGAACGAGGTCGGTCGTCGAGGCCAGCATGTTGTCGGCGGTGCGCACGGCGCGGGTGTTGAACTCGTAGGCCCGCTGCGCCAGGATCAGGTTGATGAGTTCCGTCACCACGTCCACGTTCGACCGCTCCTGGAACCCCTGGCGCGTGAGGCCGACCCCGTTCTGGCCGGGGGTGGCGATGATCGGCGCTCCGCTGGACGCGGTCTCGGCGAACAGGTTCCGCCCCTCTGCGCTCAGGCCCGCCGGGTTCTGGAACCGCACCAGCGTGAGCTGGCCCAATACAGTGGAGGCGTTCAGCGCGCCGGCGTTCTGCACGGAGATCGTGCCGTCGGAGCCGATGGACACCGACACCGCGCCCGCCGGGATGCTGATCTGCGGCGACACCAGGAACCCGTCGCTGGTGACGAGGCTGCCCTGTGCGTTCACCCGCAGCGCGCCGTCGCGCGTGTACCGCAGCTCGCCGCTGGGCAGCGTGACCTGGAAGAACCCGTCGCCCTCGACCGCCACGTCGAACGGGTTCTGCGTGTTGACCAGCGCGCCGGTGGTGAACACCTTCGTGATGCCGGCCACGCGCGTGCCGCTGCCGATCTGCGTACCGGTCGGCACCTGAAGCCCTTGCGCCGCGTCCGAACCGGGCGTGCGCTGGTTGATGTACAACAGGTCCTGGAAGTCCACCTGGCCCTTCTTGAACCCGTTGGTGTTCACGTTGGCGATGTTGTTCGCCGTGTTGTCGATGGCGGTGGTCTGGGCGTTCATGCCCGTCGCGCTGGTGAACAGGGCCTTAATCACGGACGTTCCCCTGTGGCGTTACGAGCCTTGCGGGCGCGTGTTGAGCTGGAGCGATTCGGAGATGGCACGGAGCGACCGCTGGGCCGCGTCGTAGTACCGCGCGCCGATGATGAGCCGCACCATCGCGTCGGCCGGTTGCACGTTGGACCCCTCGCGGTAGCCCTGCAACACGCGGCCCGGCGCGTTCGTGAGGCCGGCGTTCGGCGGCGCGGTGTACAGCGTCGGCCCGGCGGCGGTCAGTTGGCCGGGGTTGGTGAACCGCACCAGGCGCACGTTACCGGCCGGCGCGCCGTCGGCGGTGACGCTGCCGTCGCCCGCGACCGTGATCTGGTTCGCGTTCGCCGGGAAGTTGACCGGGCCGTTCTCGCCCTGGAGCGGATACCCACCTGGGCTGACGAGTTGCCCCTGCGCGGTGCGCAGGAACGTGCCGTTCCGGGTGTACACCGGGCCGTTCGGCCCCGCGAGCACGAAGAACCGGTCGGGGTCGCTCAGCGCGAGGTCGTAGGGGTGGCCGGTCTGCTGGAGCGCGCCGGGGCGGAAGTCGTGGTACGCCTGCGCGGTCTTCGCGCCGACGATGTCGCCGGTCGGCTCGGTGGCGCGGCCCAGCGTGCGGTCGAACGTTTCGAACACCAGCCCGCGCTCGCGGTAGCCGGGCGAGGTCGCGTTCGCGAGGTTGTACGCGGTGACTTCCTGCTGCTCGGAAGCAACCACGAGAGCGGAAGCGGCGCTGTACATCCCGCGAATCATGTCGGTACGTCCGGGCGGAAGAGGTCCCCCAGAGCTATCGGCCGTCACAACCCGCAAGGTTTACCAAAAAGTAAGAGAACAGAGGACAGGCGAGCGGCGCGGCGTCAGCCCGCCGGTAGCTACACAACTGAGATGCGCTGAACGTGTCTCAGTTGTGTAGCTACCGGC
>SXHE01000752.1 GCA_005773755.1 Planctomycetia bacterium | reverse complement strand
TCGCCGCCACGCCGATGCACATCGGCTGGAGCTTCTTGGACAGGTGAACGACGTTCGCGGGGATCACCATGCGGCCCCGCGCCACCTCGGAGCGGATCAGGTCCGGGTGCAGGTCCTCGCGCGCGGCGACGAACTCCATCTCGGGAGTGACGATGCCCTTGCGGGCGGATTCGAGTTGGGTCATTAGATTTGCCCACGCTCACTGATTGCAATCAGTGGGCTGCCGAAGTGTCGCCTTCTTGCGCAGCATGACCTGCTCAAGTTCGAAGGGTGTGTTCTCAGCCCGCGCGACCGGCGCGGGCACCCCCGGCGATACGGTCATTGTACGTGCGCCGGTCGCGCGTCAATGAGAACGACCCCGCGGCGCTAAGCACCGCGTGGTCGCGCCGGGGCGTCCCCCATACACCCCGGCTCTGGTCTACCGCATTCTGTAGCCGGGGTCATGGACCCCGGTGCTGAACCACTCGTGTAGCTCCGGCATCACTGAGGCCGGCTACAGAAGGCGATCAGCCGCGAGCGGCTTTAGTACCGCACGCCCAACGTCAGTTGGATGTTGACGTAGTGGATGTTCCCCTGGATCGGCGGCGTCAGGTTGGTCCAGTCGTGGCCGTACTCGGCCCGCACCCCTCCGAAGCCTACCCACGCGCCCATCGGCACCTCGTAGGTCACGTGCGCCCCGGTGTAGATGCCGTGGAACGTGTTCTGCCTGCGCGAGTACCCGTTCACCTCGTTCAGCGGAATCTGATCGACGTGCGCGGTTCCGTACCGCCCGCCGACCCACGCCCCGACGCGGACGTTCGTGCCCTGCATCCCGCCGGTGTTGCCGCTGCCCCAGAGCCACACGTCGCGGCCGAAGGCGTAGTTAAAGCTGGTGCGGTGAACCTCGCGGATCGCGGTGAACACGAGCCGGTCCGGTTGGGCCGTGACCACGCCGGTGAACTGGTTCTGCGCCGCGGGCGTCCGCAGGAACAGGTTCACCGGGTCGTCGGTGCCGGCGGCCCAGTTGTGCGTGTAGCTCACACCCAGGTCGATTGTCCAGGCCTGCGTGTGTGTCGGGTCGAAGAACAGCGTGCGCACCCCGCCGCCGACGGTCCACCCGGCGTTCATGCGGTCCGCCAGCCCCTCGCCGAACGGCAGGTTTATGCCGCTATAGGTGTGCACCTCGTAGCCCACGCGCCCGTCGCGGCCGAGCGGCCCGCAACAGCCGGGGCCGTCCACGTAGTACGGGCTGGGGTAGCTGCCCGGCGCGTATCCGGGCACCGCGCCCGGCGCGCCGGTGAGCGTGCCCACCGGGTCGACCGGGACCGCGCCGGGTTGCATCGCGGTGGTCAACTCGTCGAGCCGCGCGGTCGCGGCCGGTGGTCGCCCCGGCGGTAGCACCGGGAGCGACTCCTCTGCGCTGATGGGCCGCACCGACGGAACGGTGCCGTAGCGGATCGGCATGCCGGGCTGCGCGAGCGCCGAACCTGCCGCAACCGCAAGCACACACCCGGTCAGAAGGAACCGCGCGATCGTCATGCGCCACCCGCCACCCGGATACCGGTCGATCACATCCCACGTCGTCCCAGTTATCGGCACGCGGCGCGTGAAACTTTAGCGACTCGCACGGTCGTAGCGATTGTGCCGGGGCCGGCTACGCGAACGGTCATTGGAACCGGGGCGCGGACGCGATATAAGGAGGTGGGGGAACTTTGCTCGTCCCGGATATGGCCGAAATGGAACTGATTACCGAACTGCGCGACCTCGACGAAGCCCGGCGCTACATCCTCGAAGGGCTGTGGCTCCAGCGCGCCGTCAAGCCCACCGCGGGCACGGTGAAACGCGCCCTCGAGTGGGCCATCAAGATCGCCGACGACGGGCACCCGCTACCGCCCATCGGGTTCGTGTCCGACGTGGGTAACGTCGCGTTCGGGGTGGACGCGGACCAGCGCGTGAAAGAGGCGATCCCGGTTCCCGGCTGGCCCCCGGCGCTCGGCCGCAGTTACGAAGACCACGTCCTCGGCAAGTTCTACTCCGACTGGACGTTCGAGCGCGCCGGCGACGCGCTCCGCAAGTACAAGGACGCCGACCGGGTTCGCGGGCTGGCCTACGTCGTCAACCAGATCCGCGAGCGGTGCGGACTGCCCGGCGTCATGTTCTCGACCGCCGTGATCCGCGCGCTGATGACCACCAGCCCCGACGAAGTTCTCCAGACCGGCTACGACGGCCTCGTGCGCGACGGCCCCTCGCCGCTGCTCGTGCAAATGTACGAGGCCATCGTTTCCGCCGGCCGGCGCATGGCGGAGGTGCTCGGTCAGGAAGACATCCTCGCGCTGGAACAGGGCACCGCGATCGCCGACATGGGCCAGTACGTCGCCCACCGGCAGATTCTCCAGACGACCGCGAAGCTCGAATCGAAGCTGCCGGCGCGCCCGGTCAAGCCGATGGTCGGGCGCAAGGAGGTGCCCACGCGCGTGCTCGACGAAGACCAGTACCCCGTCGGCGGTTACACGTCCATCTCGACGAAAGGTTCCATTGAGAGCCTGCTGCACTCGCAGCTCGCGTACATGGAGGACGAAAGTCCGGACCTGTTCGACATGAAG
>SXHE01000075.1 GCA_005773755.1 Planctomycetia bacterium | reverse complement strand
GAACCGGGGGCGGCGCGGCCGGTGTCGGTGCGGGCGCGGAGACTGGCGCGGGCGCGGGGGCCACTTCGGGGGTGTAGCGCGGCGGCGTCGGGAACGATTTCCCGCAGTTCGGGCAAGGGGCGTCCTTGCCGGCCGCGTCGTCGGGCACCGTAACTCCGCTCATGCAGTGCGGGCAAACCAGCCGCATAGTAGCTCCTACCAGTGAGATTCCAGTTCGCGAACAGCCGCCGGAAGAGAGTCGAGGAGGTCGGTCGCGGTCAGGGCAGTTTGGCCCAGGACCGCCGCGCCGCGGTCGCCGGCGCGCCCGTGGGTCCAACTGCTCAACACCGCCGCATCAAACGCGCTCAGCCCTTGCGCAATCAGGGCCGCGATCAGGCCCGCGAGCACGTCGCCGCTGCCGCCGGTCGCCATGCCGGGGTTGCCGGTCGTGTTGCAATACAGCCGCGTGCCGTCGGTGACGAGTGTGCCCGCGCCTTTGAGCAGCAGCACGCCGCCGCACCGTCGCGCGAACGCGACCGCCTGTTCTCGACGCGCCGCGTCCGTGGTTGGCGCGGGCGCGCCGGTCAGCCGCGCGAACTCGCCGGGGTGCGGGGTGAGCACGGTCGGCGCGGCGCGGCGGAACTCGTCCGCGAACGGCGACACCGCGAACAGCCCGTCGGCGTCCAGCACCAGTGGCGTGTCCTTCAGTTCGTTCAGCACTCGCCGCACGAGCGCGAGCGTGCTCCCGTCGCGGCCCAGTCCCGGCCCGACCACGACCGCGTCGGCGTCGCGGGCCAGTTCGAGCACCTCGTCGGCCGCGCCCTCGCCCACGCTGCCATCGGCGTGCTGGCGGATCGGTGCGGTGGTGTAACCGGGATACGCCGCGGCCACGAGGGGTTGCGTGTCGGCGGGACACGCGACCCGCACGAGGCCCGCGCCGCCGCGCAGCGCCGCGCGCCCGCACAGCACCGCCGCGCCGCTCATCCCGCGGCTCCCCGCGACCACGAGCACCGTGCCGTAAGTGCCCTTGTGCCCGTCGCGGGCGCGGCGCGGGAGCTTCGGCAGTTCGTGAACCGGGGCCACGTCCATATGCAGAACTATACCGAACGCGACTGACGCGGACACTCGCGAGGGCGGCAGCCGCACCCGGTCAGTACAGAGGGCGGCGGTTCCGTCAGCGGGTGTCAGAACCGAGGCACTTGGCGAGGAGATTCGGGGTGAGGAACCGGTCGCGGAACTTGCCGAGCGGCACCGGGGTCGTCCCGACCACGAAGTGTAGACCGGCGAGCATGTCCGGGTCGGAGGCGTCGTACCGCCCGTCCGGGGCGACCACCGCCCACCCGTCGTTGAACACGACGAGGGCACACAACTCCTTGCCGGTGGCAGCGTCCCACACCCGCGCCGTGCCGTCGGTCGAAGCGGTGAACACGCGAGTGCCGTCCGGCGAATAGGTCGCCGAGAGGATCATGCCCGTGTGCCCCTTCAGAGCGAGCAGTTCCTTGCCCGTTTCGGCGTCCCACACCCGCACGACCCGGTCGCGGTACGCCGCCGTGAGTACCCGCTTGCCGCCCGGTGCGAGCACCGCCGGGTGCGGGTGATCGGCCGCTCCCGCCTTGATCTTGAGGACCTCCGCCCCGGTGCTCGCGTCCCAGAGTTGCACCGTGTTGTTGTACGCCGTGGTCAGCACGGTTTTGCCGCCCGGCCCGAACGACGCGTAGAACAGGGTGACGTTCGCCTTGAGACCGAGAAGTTCCTTACCCGTTTCTGCGCTCCAGACGCGCGCCGTACCATCGCGTGAGGCCGTGACCACTCGTTTCCCGTCCGGCGAGAAGTACGCCGAGTGGACCCCGTCGGTGTGCCCTTTCAGGATGTGGAGTTCCTTGCCGGTCGCCGCGTCCCACAGGCGCGCGGTCTCGTCCGCCGAGGCGGTGAGCACGCGGCTCCCGTCCGGCGAGAAGCACGCCGCGTCGACGTGCGATCGGTGCCCGTTGAGCGTGTGGAGCGCCTTGCCGGTGCCCACGTCCCAAACGTGCGCCGCCCAGCGGTCCGAGACGACCAGCACCTTCGTTCCGTCGGGCGCGAGCTTCGTTCCGTGGGGCGAGGTGCTGACCCTGTCCACCGCGACCAGTTCTTTGGCGGTTTCGAGGTCCCAAACGCGCGTCCGGTCCTCGAGCGGCGAGCCGGTCGCGAGCCGCTTTCCGTCGGGCGAGAACGCGATCGGGCCGACCTTTCTCGACTTCGGCACCTTCAACACCGCGACCGCGTTCCCCGGCCCGAACACCCGCACTTCGGTGCCGCTCACCCCGACCGCGACCCGCGTTCCGTCGGGCGACACGAGCGCGCCGGCCGCGCTCGCGACGTGCCCCTTCAGAACGGACAGCTCCTTGTTCGCGACGACGTCACACACTTGCACGCTGCCCGAAAAGAAGGGCACGGAGGCCGCGCGCGTCCCGTCGGCGGAGAGCGCCGTTCGGGAGCCGATCTGGAACTTCAAGTCGGGCCGGTCCGCGCCGGTGTCGGCGTCCCAGACCCGCGCGCCACCTTTCGGTGAATTGGTCACCACGCGATTTCCGTCGGCCGAAATTAGGATCGGGAACAGGTCTTTCGTGTCGTCCTTCAGAACGGCGAGTTGCTTCCACGTTTCGGTGTCCCGCACCCGCACCCGCTTGTCGTCCGAAAGCGTGACCGCGCGCCGCCGGTCGGCCGAGAACAGCGCCCAGTTCACGACCTCGGCGGGCGGCAGGACGGGCGACACCTTGCCCGGTTCGACCTCCCACGACCGGACCGTCCCGTCGCCGGCCGCGGTCAGCACGCGCTTCCCGCTCTGCGAGAACGTCAGCCCGTAGACCGGCTTCGTGTGGCCGCTCAGTTGGACCTGTTCTTTCCCGGTGGCCGCGTCCCACACGCGGACCTTGTCGTCCCGCCCCGCGGTGGCGACGCGCGTTCCGTCGGCCGAGAACGCCGCTGCCGTGGTTCCGTTCCTGTGCCCCGTCAGGACCGCCACCACCTTTCCGGTTTCCGCGTCCCAGAGCCGCACCGCCCAATCGTTCGATTCCGCCAGCACGCGGCTCCCGTCCGGAGAAAATGACAGCAACCCGCCCGCGGGCTCTTTCGGGGAACCTAACGAGAGCAGTTCCGTGCCGGTCGTGGCGTCCCAGACGCGCGCCGTCCCGTCGTCCGACCCGGTCAGTATCTTCTTACCGTCCGGCGAGAACGCGGCCGACCGGAGCCAACTCGTGTGCCCCCTCAAGGTGAGGAGCTGCTTGCCCGACTCGACGTCCCATACCCGCGCCGCAGTGTCTTGCGCGACGGGCTGGTTCGGGTTCCCGGCCACGGTCACCACGCGCTTCCCGTCCGGAGAGAACGACACCACGGAAACGGAAGCCGTGTGCCCGTCCTGGATGACGAGGCGCGGGGCGTCGGGCTTCGCGTCCGCGTGAGCCGGTTGGGGCGGCGCGCCGCACACCAGAAGTGCGCCGAAGAAGAGGGGCGACATCGGAGCGGCTCCGTCGGTGGGTGGATGAAACGGGTCAGGCGTACTTCTTGAACTCGGCCTTGAACATCGCGGCCAGTTCCTTCGCCTTCGCGTCGTAGGCGGCTTTGTCGGGCCAGGCGTCGCGCGGGCGCAGCACGCTGTCGGGGACGCCGGGGCAGGTCGCGGGGAGCGCCAGCCCGAACACCGGGTCCGGGGCGAACGGCACGTCCTTCAACTGACCCGTGAGCGCCGCGCGGAGCAGCGCCCGGGTGTGATCGAGCGACATCCGCTTGCCCACGCCGAACGGCCCGCCGG
>SXHE01000751.1 GCA_005773755.1 Planctomycetia bacterium | reverse complement strand
GGTGTCGGCGCGGGAACCGGGATCGGGGCCGGCGCGGGCCGCGGCGGTTCGGGCTTGGCGAACACGTCCGGCAGGCTGACCGGTTCGAGATCGCCGAACGGATTCGGCAGTTCGGTCGTGGGCACTTGTGAGGTCGAGACCGGGATCGGCGCGGGCGCGGCGGGCGCAGGTGCGGGCGGATCGGCCGTGCCGTAGTCGCGCGGCACCGTGCGCAGCCGCGCGCCGGGGTGCGAGCCGAACACCTCATCATCCGATTCGTCGGGTTCGCTGAGGATGCTGTCCGCGCCTTCCTTCCGGGTCGGAATGTTGAACACCGGCAGGTCCGCTTCCGGCTGCGGACCCGGGACCGGCACCGGCACGGGCGCGGGAGCCGGCGGCGCGGGCGGGGGCGACACGATCAGCACCGGTTGAAGCGCCGGGACCGGCGGCGCGGGCACCGGAACCGGAACCGGCGCGGGCGGTGCTTGCACGACGACCGGTTGCGTCACCGGCGGTGGCGACTCGGGCACGGGTACAGGCACCGGCGCGGCGGGCACCGGTGCGGGGCCGACCGTAACCGGCGCGAGCACGACCTGCTTGCAGTGCGGGCACCGCACCTGCTTGCCGAGCAGGTCGGCTGGTACACCCATGCGACGACCGCAAAACGGGCACGGGAACGTAACGGTTGGTGAGGACATATTTGGTGTTCAAGAGGGCGGCGCGGGCCGTGCCGCCGGACGGCGGCGCGGGACAGAGCGAATGGTACACACGAACCGCCCCGCAAGCAAACGCGCGCCGGGAATCAGTGGTACGACGTCTCGAAGTAGATGCTGGCCCCGCCTAACGCGCTGCCGCCGCGGGCGAAGTTCTCTTTCAACTCACCGTCGATTTGCGGGCCACCAGCTTTTTCGCGCCGCGCGACGGGCGCGTGAACGCGGATGAACTCGCCGCCGTGGGCCTGAGCCGCGACGATGAGGGCGTTTCGCACCGCCGGGATGTTGGCCCCGCCCCCGGTTAGGATCAGCTCCTGCATGTTCCCCGGCTTGACCTCGGCGCAGAACGCCTTGACCTCGTCCACGAGCCGGGAGCCGAACGCGGCGATGCAGGGATCGATTGCGGCGCGGTCGCCCTCGCCGCCGATCACGCCGAGGCCGGTCCCAGTCGGGCGAATACCGTTCAGGTCGGTGTACGCGGCCCGCTGGAAATTGATGAAGTCCTTGCGGGGCATCGTTTCGAGGTGCTCGCGCTTCGCCTGGGAGAGTGCGGCGAGAACGTCGGCGTCGAGGTTGTTGACCCCGCGCGCGACCGACTTCTGTTGAACCGTGAAGCCGCCGTCGGTGCCGAACAAGAAGGCGTTGCCGCCGGTGTCGAGCCAGAGGCTCGACAGGTCGGTCGTGAACGCGCCCACATCGATGACGAGCGCGCGGTAGGTTTGGTGGTTCTTGTCGCCCTTCACGACGGTGTTCAACGGACCGCGGCCGAACATCTGGCCGAGGAGCATCTTGTCGCGGTCCACGTTCAGAGCGTTGGTCGCCCCGGTCAGCACGCCGACCGCGTTGGATTCGGGTTCCGCGACGAACGGGCGCTCCGTGTGAAGGGGCCAGCCGGCGCGGTGGAGCGATTCGCGAAACAGCTTGCAGCCCGGTTGGTCCGCGACATCGCCCGGTACGAGGGACGGCACCGCAACGCGAACCGGGAAGTCCTCGAACCGCAGGCCGGTCTTGCCCAGCTTCTCGCATGCGGCAAGAACCTGCTTCCGGAGCCACGCGAAGAAGTGGTAGGCGAGCTTCGCCGCGTTCGCCTGTTTGGTCGCGTCGAGCGAGACGGCGCGCTCGCCCGGCGCGGCGATCAGCGTGCGCGCGGCCCCCACCATCGAACGGAGCGCCGCGACCTGATAGGGCGGAACGTGGTACTTGGCGGCGAGTGCGGCGAACTCGTCCGAGCCGAGGAGTGCGTCGAGCGGCGGGGCCGAAGGCGCGCCGGCCGTTGGCGCGGGGTTGGTGAACAGGTCGCGCTTGAAGTTGGTGTAGCGGTCGATCCCGCCGCCGGCGGTGCGGTCGGCGGCGATGTGACCGAACTCCACAACGGGTTCCGCGCCGCACCGGTCCACCGTCACGACGGTCGGAACCCAGAAGTCGAGGTCGGCCCCGGCGCAGGCCAGTAGGGTACTGTCGGCGGTCGGGTCGCGCCGCAGCGCGACCTTAGTGTAGGCAGTGCCGAAGTCGACACAGAACACCCGTTCGGCCATCATTCACCTCACGCGCGTTTCACCAACACTTTGAGCGGAACGTAGTCGCCGGTGCGTTCTTCGAGAACCCAGCCGGGGCGAACGACGGTCACGCTCGCCCCGGTCGAAATGGGGGTCGGGGACTCGTGGTAGTACGGCTCAAAGGCCACAACCGCCCCGACCGCGCCTTTCTGTGTCAGGCCCGCGATGTTCCACATCGCGGATTCGACGAACTCCAGCCCTTCAGCCTTGTTGCCATCGAACGCGGCCCGCCACGACGACGCGAGCTGGTCCGCGGTCGCGCGCTGGAACGCCTTGTCCTCGTTGGTCAGCGGGCGCTTTTTCGCACCGTGCTGCGACTCCGGTTCCGGGTCGCTATTCTTGGTCGGTGTTGGTAAATCCGCTGCCCGTTGCCCTTCCGCTTCCCACTCGCGCCGGATCGCGTCGATGCGGTCTTGCTTCGCTTGACGGCTCAGCGCCAGTGCCCGTTCGAGTGCGGCCTCATTCGCCGCGTGTGCAGTCGCTCGCTTCGTCGCTAACGCAACACGGGCGTCGTGTTCGATCTTTGCCGCGGCTGTCGCTTCCTCTATCAGTGGAGTGAGTTCCGCCGCGGTCTCGTGAGTTCGACCAATCACAGCGGAAAGGAATCCGGCACGCTCGCCGGCCGCCATCCCCGCCGCGACCACCTTCGCGAGCGCTGCAACCTGATCGTCCGGCAGGGTGCTCGCGATCTTCTCGAAGCCGGCCGCGGTCAGCACTCCGCCCTTGCCGAATTGTGTGAGAAGCGGTGTATCGCCTTTCGTCGCTGCCGTGATCGCGGCTTCGTGGTTCACTTCGTTCGTGTTGAAAAGCGCCGCGGCACTTTTTCCGCTCCAACTCGCCTTCGCGTTCGTCGCCGCCAGTTTGAGAGCGTGCGAGATCAGGCTTTCGACCGATGCGGGTGGCTTCGGGGCTGCGGGCTTCCGGGCCTTTTTCGGTTTCTCGTCGCTCACGTCCGTGTCCTCACTGTCGGGAGTTTACTTGACCACCACGGCGCGGGGAAGCGGATTCCCTCGCGGGAACTTTGAGTATAGACCGCTGCCGGTTGCGGACTAGAGAACGCCCTTTGTGCTCGGAACGCCGCTGGCGCGCGGGTCCGCTTCGGTCGCGGCGCGGAGGGCGCGGGCGCAGGCCTTGAAGATCGCTTCGACGATGTGGTGTGTGTTGCGGCCGTGGTGCAGTACGACGTGCAGGTTGAACACGCCGACGGAACTCGCGGCCCGCCAGAACTCTTCGGCCAGTTGCGACGAGAACGTGCCGAGCGTTTCGAGCGGCACGTCGGCCCGCCAAACGAGGTACGGTCGCCCGCTCAGATCGACCGCGGCCGTCGCGAGCGTGTCGTCCATCGGCAGCGTGCAGTCCCCGAACCGCCGGATGCCCGCTTTGTCGCCCAGCGCTTGCACGAGTGCTTTGCCGAAGCAGATGCCGACGTCTTCGACCGTGTGGTGGGCGTCGATGTGCGTGTCGCCCTTGCAGCTCACGCTGAGGTCGAACAGGCCGTGCTTGGCGATGTGCGTGAGCATGTGGTCGAAGAACCCGACGCCGGTACTCACCTTCGCGGTGCCGGTGCCGTCGAGGTTCAGCGCCAGGTCGATCTCCGTCTCGGCCGTCTTGCGCTCGATGCGTGCGGTGCGGGGCATATCAGGGTTTGGGGCTTGATGGTATGAGGGCCGCGACCTGTGCTTCGAGTTTCTTGATGCGCTCGTCTTGCTCAGCGAGGCGAGTAGAGAGTTCGGACTGCGCTCTTGAACTCACTTGTGCGAGTCGCCCCACTCCGATGAACATTGCGCCGGTCCACAATCCGATGATCCCACCGAACGTGTACAGGAGCGAGACGTCGCCTTTGTTCGAGCCTACCTCACCGATACCAACGCTCCAGCGGCAGTACATCAACAAGCATCCGAGAAAACCGATGAGGACACCGAACAGATAGAACGACCACTGGAACGGCGGGAACTTGGTCACGTCCTCAACAACGAATGGCTTCACAGGATCGCCCTCAGTTCGGCGAGCAGTTTGTCGATCTCGGCGTCGGTGCCGACCGAGATGCGGAGGCCGGCGTAGGGGCCGTCCGGTGCGCCGACGGGCCCGACCGCGTAGTTCATAAAGCGTACCAGAATCTTGCGCGCCTTGAGTGCCTCGTAGATCGGTTTCACGTCGCGGTCGGTGCGGCGGCACCAGAGGAAGTTCGCGTGGCTCGGCGTCACGTCGAAGCCCAGCGCCGCGAGTTCCGTCGCCATGCGCGCGCGGGTGGCGATGATCTTCGCCCGCACATCGTGGAAGTAGTCCTGATCCTCAATCGCGGCGGTCGCGGCGGCGAGGCTGAGAACGTCGCAGTTGTAGGAGTCCTTCACTTTCGTCAGTTCGCGCACGACCTCTGGCCACGCGACCGCGAAGCCAAAGCGGATGCCCGCGAGCGAGTAGGACTTGCTGAGAGTGCGGGTGACGATCAGGTTCGAGTACTCCGGAACTAGCGACAGGCAGTTGTCCTCAGCGAAGTCGGCGTAGGCTTCGTCAATCACGAGCGGCGCGGAACCGATGTTATCGAGGAAGCACTCCGCCTCACACACACTGAGCGCAGTTCCCGACGGTGAGTTGGGATTGGGGAAGAAATTCAGGTGCGCGCGCGGCCACGCCGGTTGGAATGCCGAAGGTGCTGTCCAGTTCGGGTTGAACCGCACGGCCTCGAATCGCGCGCCCTGAATCTCCGCGAGGCTCTTGTAGAGGATGTAGCTCGGCGTCGGCGAGGCGATCAACCCGCCTTCGGGCACGAACGCGCGTGTCAGGATCGTGAGGATGTCGTCGGAGCCGTTGCCGATCAAGATGCTGTCGGGATCGACGTTCAGCACGCGGCCGGCGGCCTTGCGGAACGTGTCGCCCAGCGGTTGCGGGTACTTGCGGAGGCTGTTGGGCGTGAGCGCCGCGCGAATCGCATCGAAGACGCGCGGACTCGGGGGGTAGGGGTTCTCGTTGGTG
>SXHE01000750.1 GCA_005773755.1 Planctomycetia bacterium | reverse complement strand
GGTCCGTCCTTCATATCGAGGTCGTTGTCGAGCGAGATCACGAGCACGTCGCCGAGGCGCTCCGCGAGGAACGCGACCATATCGCGCGCGTCGTCGAAGAACCGCGCGTCGAACGTGTAGAACCGATCCGCGATACGCGCGCGCATCGCGGCCCGCCGGTCGGCGTTATCTTCGAGGATCGCGATGACCTTGCGCACACCACGTCACTCCAACACAACGGGCAACGAGCCGTCTGCCGGGAAGAACCGCACCGCTCCTTTAGCGACCGTCAGCCCCTGCCCGCGTAGCTCGGCCGCGACCTCTCGCAATCTGTTCTCGTCGTCGAACTGAAACGTGCCGGACAGGTTCGTGAGATCGACCACGACACCGCCGCGCACCGTCAAGTCGCCCGCGTACATCGCCGGTCGCGCGCCGCCCAACACCTTCGGGTGTAAGTGCGGGCCGTCGGGCAGCACAAACACCGCACCTTGCGCGTCTCGCACGTAGACGTAACCGCCATCGGCGGCGCTCGCGTCAATCGGCCGACTGCGTGGGTCGGCCGGGTACGGGGTCGTGTCGAGCGGGCGCTTCAACGTCACGGGACGTACCCATCCTACCCTAATGCTGCAACAGAAACTCTTTCGTATTGAGCAGGCCCCACAGCACGCCTTGTAGCCCCTTCTCGGCGCTCTCGGCGTCCTTCACGAACTTGAGGCAGGCGGCGCGCTCTGTCTCCGAAGGCGGGCGGCTCACGGTGGCGAGGAACAGCGCCTCGATGCGACTGCCGTCGTCTTTTAGCTCCTTCATCAGCTTCGCGACGCGGCCGTTCTGGTCGCGAATCTTGAGCCACACTTGCGGGTGGTTCGCGAGGCCCAGCACTTGAAGCACCGACGCGCCGTTCTCGCGCTCGCAGTCGCACTGCACCGCAGAGTTGCGGTTCGGGCGGCCGTAGGTTTCCAGCACGAACGTCACGAACGGGTTGCTCGGTTTGTACGGGACCGCGACCGTCTTCACGTCGGCGGGCCAGTGGTAGTAGCTCATGTTCATCTGATCGACGGTGCCGGTCGCGGCGTTGAGCGCGTCGAGCATCACCTCGGCCGGCAGGCGGCGCAGCGGGAACGCGGCGTAGTGCGTTCGGTCGGCCTCCGCGCCCTTCGCGGGGGTGTTGCTCTGTTGGTAGGTGCGGCTGTTGAGGATCGCGCGGTGCAACCAGCGCAGGTCGAACTTGTTTGCCACGAAGCCGTCGCACAGCTCTTTGAGCAGTTCCGGGTGTGTGGCCGGGTTGAACGCGGAGAGGTTGTCCGGCGGGTCGATGAGACCGCGGCCGAAGTAGTGCGCCCACACGCGGTTCACGATGGCCTTCGCGAAGTACGTGTTATCGGGCTTCCGCATCCACGCCACCACCAGTTCGCGCGGGTCTTTGTCGGCGGCGGGCGTGAGCGCGTCCGGTTCGCCCAACAGCCGCAGCGCCTTCGCTTCGGCGGTTCCGAGCGGGCTGGTGACTTTGGCGTACGTGCCGGGCGGCAGCAGGCGGATTTCGGCTTGCAGCAGCCGGCGCGCGACTTCGGGAAGTTGCTTCGCCCGGCGCTCCATGTCGGCCGTATCGGTGCGGTACTTGTCGGCCTTCGCCATCACCTCGCGGAGCTTCGTGAATTCGGCGACCTGCGCCGCCGAAAGCGGCTTCGTGTTGTTGAGCTTGTCCAGTTCGGCCTTCGCCTTCTTCCAGTCATCCTCGTGCTTCTTGCCGTCGCCGTCCTTGCGCTTCTTCACGTCGCCTTCGAGCGCTTTGGCCTCCTCGTTGAACTTCTTGAACAGCGCCCCCATTTCGGGGAACTTCTTCTCGTTGTCGCCCTGGAAGCCGACCTTGCGGACGCGCATGAAGAAGTTCGCGAACTCCAACAGGTCTTCC
Organism: Planctomycetia bacterium; assembly: GCA_005773755.1. Taxonomy (GTDB): domain Bacteria; phylum Planctomycetota; class Planctomycetia; order Gemmatales; family Gemmataceae; genus Gemmata. The sequence continues at coordinate 6,485 of SXHE01000750.1, read as the reverse complement.
TGTCGCCAGTTGTCGTGCGGGTGGCGGTGGCACTGCGCGCATTCGAGGCGCAGGCCGAGGAAGGCGTGCGCGACCTGCTGGGTACCACTGACGCCGTCCGCGCCGCGGCGCTGCCAGAACAGGTCGAGCGTATGGCGCTTGGCGTACAGCGCGAGGTCCGGCCGGCCGGGGCTGAACCCGGCGAACAGCGCCTTCACCTCCTCCGCGTACTGCTCCGGTGTGCGCCCTTCTCGACTCGTCGCTAGCAGGATGCGCTCGACGAATTGGTCGTAGGGGGTGTTCTCCACCATCCGCGCGCGAATCCACGCCTGCATCCGCGGGGCGTCGGCTTCGAGCGTGAGCGCGTCCGCGTATACGCCGAAGTCCGCGGCCTTCAAGAGGTCGGCGAACTTGAGCGTCCACAGGTCCGCGTGGCCGGGCCGCGTGAGCAGTTCGTCGATCTTCTTCGCGCGCTTGTCGGCGGCGGTATCGGCGAGAAACTTCGTCACCTCTTCGGGCGTGGGCAACTCGCCGGTGATGTCGAGGAACGCGCGGCGCAGGAACGTGGCGTCGTCCGCGAGCGCCGCGGGCGGCAAGTTCAACCGCTTGAGCTTCGCGAGAACGTGCCCATCCACGAAGTTGTTCGGCTTCACATCGGGGAACGGCGTCGCGTCCGGGCGCGGCACGAGCACGCGCGCGAGCGCCGGCTGTGCGCGATAGCGGACGATCACCGGCGCGTCGCCCACGCCCTTCGCCGACACCGCGCCGGTTGCGTCCACGGTCGCGACCGCGCCGTCCATCGACTCGAATGAGCAGTATGCGGTCACGTCCTCGGTCGTGCCGTCCGTGAACGCGGCCTCCACCTTCAGCTTGTATGACTCGCCCTTCTTTGCCACCTGTTCGGCCGGCGACACTTTCAGTTCCCTCACGCGCGCCGTCTGCGCGTCGTCGGCCTTCGCGCCGCCGGCGATCCACTTGCGGACCACCTCGTACTCGGCGCTGGCGGCTTGAAGGCGCACGCCCCCGCCGTGTTCGGCCTGCCCGGTCGCCTTGCGGAGCAGCAGGCTCGCGCCGGGGTCGGTGGAGTTGACGCGCCGGCCGCCGAACTCGCGCAGCAGGCGCTCGTGATCGCCCGTCGGGTCGGCCCCGAACAGCGACAGCCGGAACCCGTTCTGCCCCTTCACCGCGCCGTGGCAGGTGCCACCGTTACAGCCCAGTTTGCTGAACAGCGCGCTAACGTGCCGCTGGTACGACGGCTCATCGGCCCCCGCCACCGGAGCGAGCACGAAGAGGGTAACGGCGGCGATCGCGAACCGGTTCATCACTTGCCCTTTACCAGTTCCGTAACGTCCCACACCTTCGCAGTTTTGTCCCAAGCCCCGGCCGCGAGCACCGGCTTGGTCGGGTGCCACGTGAGGCACAGCACCTCGTTGGTGTGCTTCAACCGGCCGCGTTCTTTCCATGTCTTCGTGTCGAACAGCACGATGTCGCTCGGCTTGTCCCAATCGCCGTCGGTCACCGCGAGCAACGTCCCGTCGGGGCTGAACCCGACGGCCCACACGTCGCCGCCCTTTCCTTTCAGCGTCGCGACCTCGTCGCCGTCGTTGTCCCACACCTTCGTGACACCGTAACGGGTGCCGGTGGCGAGCCACTGGCCGTTCGGCGCGTAGGCGACCGACCGCACCTCTGCGGCACTGGGCCGGACGATCATCAGCCGCCCCGGAAGCGGGTTGAACCACACCTCGTTGTCCGACCCGACCGACGCGAGGCCGGTGCCATCGGGCCGGTAGGTGATCGCGTTCGCCCACGACCCGTGCCGCCGCAGGAACCGGCCGCGCGGTTCCTGCTTCGTATCAAAGTCCCAAACGCGCACGACGCCATCTATGCCTGCGGTGGCGAGCGCCTTGTTGTTCGGGTTGAACGCGACCGTGAGCACCGCGCCGCGGCCGGCGCGCAGGGTGTGAACCGGCTTGCGGTCGGCAGTCCACAGCTTCGCGGTGCCGTCGAAGCTGGCGGTCGCGAAGTGGGTGCCATCCTTCGAATACGTGACCGCGGACACGATGTCGTCGTGCGCGTCGAGCGTCGCCTGAAGCTTGCCGGTGGCCGCGTCCCAGAACTTAACGCTGCCGTCGGCGCTGGCGGTGGCGACGGTCTTGCCGTCCGGCGCGAACGCGACACCCGCGACCCAGCCCGTGTGCCCTTTGAGCGTGACCGGTTCGGGCAGCGCAGCGGTGCCCGCGGTCACGTATGTAATCGCGACGACGAGCGAAAACAGAAGTCGGAAGCGGACAACATCAACTGGGGGCAAGGTGGGTTCCCCCTGGCGGGTTTGGACGAAGAGATTATCGCATACGAGCGCGGCGCAAGGCAACCGCGAAGCCGGATTTCTGCGACCCCTAAGCGATCACGGGCCGGCGGGCGTCACTCGTCCGATGCATCGGCCGGGATCGGGTACAGGTGGCTCAACTTGGGGAACCGCCGCTTCATCTCGGCCTCGTCCTCGAAGTCCCAGTCGATTCCTTCGGGCGGCGGCGGCGGGGCGTCCTTCTCCGCACGGTCGAGCCGGTCGTAGAAGTCGCTCATCCCGGTCTTCGCTTCGTACACGCGCAGCGCCGCGGCGTCGAGGCCGAAACCGTCCACCGGGTCACCGTCGAGCAGGTCCGCGAGCGTGTCGGGGTTCTTCAGCGCGTGCTCGTAGGCGTGCCGGCCGCGGCCGACCAGCCACACGCGGAAGTCGCGGAAGCCGTCGTCCGAGCATCCGCCGTTGATGAGGGTGGCCGCGCCCCACAGGTCGATGAGGTTGGCCGACGCGACCGCTTCGTCGAAGCGCGCCTGAAACTCGATCACCTCGAACCACTTCAGGTCCGAGAGCCGATCCTTGAGCGCCTCGAAGTGGTCGATCGGGTCGGGCCGGTAGGCGTCCCCGACGATCTTCCAGAACGGTTTCCAATCCATCGCGCCCTCGGTGTTGAAGTGCGGGCCGGGCGAACCGTGTGCATTATTCGTCGCCGTCGTCCTCGTTGTAAAGCACCCAGAGGTGTGGATACCGGCTTCGCATCTTCCGGTCGTCGTCGAAATTCCACCCGCGGCCCAGCGACGGGAGTGGTTCGGTGGTCGGGTACTTCGCACGGAAGGCCGCGAGCCAGGCGTCGTAGCCGGCGGCGTCCTGCGCGGTCCCGGTCGCGGCGAACCAGGCGTCCATACCGGGGTAGCACTCGCAGGTGCACTCCTCCTCGTCCGGGTCCACCACGCCGGCGAGTGAGTCGGGGTTCTTCATGGCGGCCGCGTAGACTTTGCTCCCTTGCAGAATGAGCCATGAGCGGAAGTCGATGAACCCGTCGTCGGAGCAACCGCCGTTGATGAGGTACGCGGCTCCCCAGACGGTCCAGGAGTACGCCCGGTTGCGGAAGGTGTGCCACACGCGATCGAACTCGATGATCTTCGCGACCGGCAATTTCGCGAGCCGCGCGACCAGGCGCTCCGCGTGCGCTTCGGGGTCGCGGCGCTTGCTCTTCTCGATGTGCTCCCAGAACTCTTTCTGTGTCACGGGCACGGCTCCGAGGTTAGTACACGGCTTTCGCGGGGGCCGCGCCGACGACACCGTTCGCGCTCGGCTCGGGCGGCTACTCCTTCCAGTTGTTCGCCTGCCGCCAGAAGCTCAGCGGGTTGTCGTACACCACCTTCTTGATGTCCGCTTCCTTGTGCCCGCGGCGCTTCATTTCCTGGATCAGTTCGGGCACCGCGAGCGGGTCCGACTTGCCCCAGTCGCCGGCGGAGTTCGCCATGATGCGGTCCGTGCCGACCAGCTCGATGATGTCGCACGCCCGCGCCGGGGTACACTTCGTGACCGGGTACAGGGTCATCCCGCACCAGAACCCGTTGTCGAGCGCGAGCTTCACGGTGTGTTCCTCGACGTGGTCGATACACACGCGGTGCGGCTTGATCCGCGAATCGCCCTTGAGCATGTCCACGATCATCCGCGTGCCCTTGTACTTGTCCTCGAGGTGCGGGGTGTGGATCAGGATCAGCTCGTCCGTCTTTGCGGCGAGGTCGAGGTGTTCTTGGAAAATGGTGGCCTCGTTCGCGGTGTTCTTGTTCAGGCCGATCTCGCCGATGCCGAGCACGCCGGGCCGCGAGAGGAACTCCGGGATCATGCTGATGACCTCGCGCGACAGCGACACGTTCTCCGCTTCCTTCGCGTTGATGCACAGCCACGAGTAGTGCTTGATGCCGAACTGCGCGGCGCGGCGCGGCTCGAACTCGGTAAGGTGGCGGAAGTAGTCGTGGAACCCTGCGGCGCTGCCGCGATCGAACCCGGCCCAGAACGCCGGCTCGCTGATCGCGGCGCACTGCGCGTAGGCCATGCGCTGGTAGTCGTCCGTGGTCCGCGAGATCATGTGAATGTGCGGGTCGATGTACTTCATTTTCGCTGTATCCTCTTGCAATTTCGCACAAACGGAAGCCACTCGCGCGGTTTGCAGCACGATTACCGTGATCGCGGTGAACCGAACTCGCTTACGACCGCGTTCCGTTCGCACCACAGTAGGATACCACCACACCACGCAGCAAGAAACCGTCTGGGAATTCCGATCGGCCGCGGAACCGCGATGATCGCCTTCGACCGCCGGACAGCGGGCTCGGCCAGTTCGCCGGCGCGGTTACGCTTCGGCGGCAATTCGCCTCGACAACTGGAGCCAACTCGATTCAGCAGCACGCGCCATGTTGCCGGCTGATCCTCGCACAAGTGGCTCGATACCAATGGCATGTCGAATTGGTTGCCCTCGTGTCACACCGAGGCGCAGTTTGGCCACTTCTTCGGCGACATCACGCGCACCGGCTTCCGGGTCGCGCTCTACCGATACCGAAACCTCGACCGGAAGTGGAAAACGATGCGGTTCCTGCGCGGGCCGAATTCGAAGCGGACACTGTTCGCGGTCGGCGAACGGGACTCGGTCGTCAGGCTGTGCTGCCCGACGGACGAGACGTGCGACCCCCGACCCTCTCGGACCTGCGCACAATCGTGGTCTTGCGGGCGTTGGGCACTGGACCCGACAGGAGCACGCGGCTGATGTGAACTGACTTCTGTCTCAGTTGCTATTCCGGCGTGTGACCCGACCACCGCACTCTGTCGGCCCGCCCCGCGGCCAAGCGGGACTGTGCACCAGGGGTTCGCGTGTCGGGGAGGGCGCGAGCCGTTGGTCGTCAGCGACATGCGGATCAATGCCCTGCGGAGGGCCATCCGGGCCGGGCAGCGGGGCAATCCAGGTCGCGATCCGATCGACCTGTCCCATCAAGAATCCGAATAGGACCGTGCCCCAGAGCCCCATCAGCCCGACCACCAAGCCCCGTTTCCCGCACGTGTACGGTACGGAGTCACCGAGGAGGCGGTCACCGAGGTACACGACTCCCGCCGCGACCCCGGCACAGAGCGGAACCGAGGCGACGAAGAACAGAGCGGCGATTGCGGGGCGCAGAGTCATGGCACACTCATTGGGCACGGCCGTCTCGGCCGGAGTTCCGGTCGCGGTGTTCGATCGTGACGTTCTGGTCGGTGTGGGTCGGTGACAGGCGACGCTGAGTTTCGAGGGCGACGGAAACGGAATGGCGAACTTACTTGCCAGCCGGGTCCGAGCGTTTGTCGGATGTGGCGTCGGCACCCAGGTTGGCGGAGCTTGCGCTCCACGACAGCAGGGCTGCTACGGCGAGCCAGCTACCGAAAACGAGAGCGAGGTTCATGACAGTCTCCAAGAAGGGTGTGGCGGGTATCGGGCCGGTCAGGCTGCCGGGTCGCGCAGCGCACGCGCGACGTGCGGGTCGCGGCGGAGGGCTTCCGCGTGGTCGGTCCGCGCCCGCTCGCGGTCGCCCTTTCCCTGATAGCAGAGGCTGCGGAGGTAGTAGGCTCGTGGGTCGCCACTCAGCCGGATCGCTTCGGACAGGTCCGCGACGGCCGCGTCGAACTCGCCCCTGCGGAGCCGGGCCAACCCGCGACCGAGGTGGCCGGGCGCGAACCGGGCGTCGCGCCGAACCGCGTCACCGAACCAGCTCAGGGCCAGGTCGCCGTCCCCGCGATCCAGGGCCGCCGTCCCTTCGGCGAAGCTCGCCCGTGCCTGCCGCTGTGCGAACCAGGAAGTGAGCATCGGTCTTCCTCCTTCGGAGTGGTCGGTCGGGTGTAGCCACCCCTTACTCGCCTTCCCGTGTTCCGATCCCACACATCGGCGCGAGTTTTTTTCGGATTCCGCGCGCCGCTCGATCCGGTTCACGCGCTCTGGTATACTCACCGAGGTTCTGCTCCCTCCGACCCGTGTCCCGCCCGCTATGGACAACCAATCGCCCGATACCTGCGTGACCGAGTGGCTCGGCCGGTTGAAGACCGGCGACGAGGAAGCGGCCCGACGGCTGTGGAACGGCTACTTCCCCAAACTGGTCGCGTTCGCCTTGCGCCGCCTCCGGGCCGCGCCGCGGGTCGCGGCCGACGAGGAAGATGTCGCCGTCTCCGCGTTCGACAG
>SXHE01000074.1 GCA_005773755.1 Planctomycetia bacterium | reverse complement strand
AGCGAGCTGGGCGGCACCGGCTGCCACAGGTCTTCGCAAATCTCGACGCCGAGGGTGAACCCGTTCATGGTACGGCAGTCGAACAGCAGGTTCGTTCCGAACGGCACGCTCTGGCCGGCGCAACTCGCGGCGGCGAAGTTGGCGTTGTCGGCCGGGCAGAAGTACCGGGCGTCGTAGAACTCCTTGTAGTTCGGCAGGTACGTCTTGGGCACGAGGCCGAGCACCTTGCCCGCGTGGACCACCGCAGCGCAGTTGAACAGTTGCCCCTCGATGGCGAGCGGCACGCCGACGAGCGCGACCCCACGGAACACGTGCGCGCCCTTCTCGACCACCTTCGCCAGCGCCTCTTCCGCGGCCCGCTGGAGCGTCTGCAGGTGGAACAGGTCGTGGCAGGTGTACCCGGTCAGCCCGCACTCGGGGAACACGAGCAGGTTGACGCCCTGCGTCTCGGCGCGGGCCATGAGCGCGAGGGTGCGGTCGGCGTTGAACGGGCAGTCCGCGACCCGCAACTCCGGGCACGCCGCCGCAACGCGAAGGAAGCCGTGGGTGTTCATATGGGAAGTGTATTCCGAACGGCCCCGCCGCGTCAGCTACGACGTTTGCCGATCAATCGCTTGAAGGCACTCTGGCGTGAGCGGGAACGGTTGATACGGCACGAAGCCGACGCCCGGTTTGTCGAGGTCCGCCCAGCTACCGAGTTGGTCGGCGAGGTACACGAGCGCGCGGCCCTGTTCGGGAGTGATTTCGCCGAGGCCCCAGCGCTGCGCGCGCCCGGACTCGCCCGCACGGCGGCACAGTTCCGGGATGTCGTGTTCCGCTCCGCCCAACCACCCGGCACACCAGCAATCCTCAGAGATGTCGCTCATCGCGTTGCCGAGCAGTTGTACCAGTGCGTGCCGCGTTGCATCGTCCATAGTGCGTGTTCCGATCGTGTTGTGGGTGAAGACCCCTCACCCGCCGCTCGCAAAGCCTCGCTGCGACCTCTCCCCGCTCACGCGGGGCGAGGTAGTACCTTCTGCTTCTCAACAGTCACACGGCGCGGGGAGATTCTGAGTGCCGCGCTGTCTGACCTCGCCCCGGCTTTGCGGGGAGAGGTCGCCGCCGGCATTGCGGCGGCGGGTGAGGGGCGACCACCTTCACGATCCTTCAACGACTTCAACATTCCCGGCCCGATTCGCTTCGCCCCTGCTCAGTCGTCCAAATCCAGCAGGCCGATATGCCCCTTCTGGCTGGAGAAGGCCAGCGTCAGGCCGTCCGGGGCGAACGTGACCCAGTGCAGCGGGCCCAGCTTTGGCGCGAACGCGCGCAGCTCGGTGCCGGTCGCCACGTCCCACACGCGCACCGTGCCGTCGCCCGACGCGGACGCCAGCCGGGTGCCGTCGGGCGAGAACTCGATGCACTCGATGCGCCTGGTGTGCCCGCGGAACGCGCCGGCCTTCACAGACTCGGGGCGCGGGTTCGGCGCGCCCACGGGCGCGGTCGCGTAGCGGTGAACGATCGCGCCGCCGGCCACCGCGACGTGCTTGCCGTCGCGCGAACTGGCGAGCGCGCGAACCACGCCACGCAGCTTGATCGTGCCGTGGCACGTCGTGGATTCCCAGTCCCATAGCTTCACGGTCTGGTCGGCGCTGCCGCTGACGAAGCCTTTCTCTTGAGGGATGAAGATGCCGACCGCGCCGAGGTGCCCCGGTACGCGGCGGATCGGTGTCAGGTCGTCCGCCCGCGCGACAACGAACTCAGTGGGCGACCACATCATCCCGCCGCCGTACACGGCGTACTTCCCGCACAGCGACAGACCGAAGGCGTTCACGCCCGAAGTCTCCGCTTCCGGGTGCGCCTTCGGGTCGGATTGCGCGACCGGCGTGCCGTCGTTCGCGTCCCACGTCTTCAGCAGCCCGTCGCTGCCGCCGGTGAAGACGACCGCGCCGTTCCATGCGTACTGGCAGTGGCTGACGCTGAAACCGTGCGCGAGTGGCACCTCCCACACCGGGTCGCGCGACCCGAGGTGCGACACGTCCCACACCTTCAGCGCGCGGTCGGAAGCGACCGACGCGAGCCGCGCCCCGTCCGGGCTGAACCCCAGAGCCGTGACCTTCCCCTTGTGCGGCGTGAATGCAAGCATGGTGTGAGTCGTATCCCAGGAATGAATTGCTGGTGATGGGCGAACGGCCGGTGTCAGCCGGCCGGTGAGACGTTTGACCTTCGCGCCACGCTTCCGTTAACTGATTGTGCCCACTCACCGGCCGGCTGACACCGGCCGTTTGCCAAGCAGGCGCTTTCTGGGATTTGGTCAATCGTCCAAATCCAGCAGGCCCAAATCGCCCTTGAGACTGGAGAATGCGAGCGTCAGCCCGTCGGGGGCGAACGTGACCCAGTGCAACCCGCCGAGCTACAGCGCGAAGATGCGCTTGCACTCGCCCGTCGTCGTGTCCCACAGGCGCAGCGTGCCGTCCTTCGACACCGAGGCCAGGCGCGTGCCGTCCGGCGAGAACTCGATGCACTCGATGCAGGTGCGGTGGCCGCGGATCGCTACCGTTTCCGGGGTCACGTCGCGGCCCGCGAGGTGGTACACCGTGATCGTGGTGACACCGGCGACCGCGAGCCGCTTCGCGTCCGGCGAGATCGCCATCGCCCGGATCGACCCGCGGTACTTCAGCGTGCGGTAACACTCCTTCGTCTTCCAGTCCCAGAACTTGACCGTGCGGTCGTAGGAGCCCGAACAGAACCCGCCGTTGAACGCGGTCAGGATCATCGTCTGTTGAGCGTGCGCCGGGATGCGGTGCCGGACGACGAGCGATTTCGCGCTCGCCACCACGACGTCGTGCGGCGGCGCGTTGTGGGTGTACCCGCACCACGCGACCTCTTTCCCGCTGCGCGACAGGACGAAGGCGTAGATCGCGGTGAACAGGTGGCCGCGGGTCGGCAGTTGGTGCTCGCGCACCTTCGCGCCGGTGAGTGCGTCCCACACGCGGATGCGGCCGTCGCTGCCGCCGGTGAACAGCTCCGCGCCGTCCGGCGACATCTGGCAGTGGTTGATGCCCGCGTCGCTGCCGAGTTGCTCCCAGCGCAGCGCCTGGCACGCCATGCCGGTCACCTCCCACATGCGCACCCAGCGGTCGTGCGAGACGGACGCCAGCCCGGTGCCGTCGGGCGTGAACGACAGCGCCGTCACCGATGCCGTGTGCGGCCGAAAGGTAATCACCCCGCGCTCCCCGAAGAGAGCCGCTCGCGGGCCGCGGCCACTTCCGCGCTCCGCATCGACTGGAAGCGGCGCAGGTGGTCGGCCAGGAGCGGCGACAGTGCCCACCGATTGTAGCAGCCCCACGTCCGTTCCGCGCGGGCCGCCTGCGCGCGAAAGTCCTCCGCGTACACTACGCGGCCCCGGTCCACCAGTTTCACGAATAACGGCTCGCCGTCGATGCGCTCGCTCTTGTCCGCGACCACGAGCGCGTCGCCCTGAGCGTAGACGCGGACGTAGCCGGGGATCGTCTCCTTGCCGGGCGAGTTGGAGAACTTCACGTTCGGCCGGTCCTCGGTCGCGGTGCGCTTGAACGCGGCGCTCACGGTGTCGCGGTGAACCAGCTTCCACCAGTACCCGCCGGCCCCGGGGAACAGCATCGTCGGCTCGATCCCGGTGTGCCGGCGGAACGTGTCGCACACCTTGCGCACGCCGTCGGGCGTCACCTCGTCCTCGAACACGATCACGCGCGGCGGGATGCCGAGCCGCTTCATCTGCTGGAAGTACAACACGCACTGCGCCGCGATGTCGCCGCTATCGACGCGCACGCCCACGCGGTCCGTCTCCGGATGTGCGCGAATGACGCGCAGCGCGTTCTCAAGCCCCACGGTTTCGGCGTCCACCAGATCGCAGAGCAGCGACGCGGTGCCCATCTTCGAGACGAACCGGTCCATCATCTCGTACTCGGCCGCGGCCAGCGACTTGTCGAACGACTGCCCGGCACACATCATCTCGTGGCCGATGGTCCCGATCGACTTGAACAGCTCCGGCCACAAGAACTCGGCCGTGTCGTTCGAGGTGAGCTGTGCATCTCCATTGGTTCCAGCGCCACCGACAAAGCGCGCGAGCAGCAGAATCAGGTTGCACACTTCGACGGGCGCGGAGCGCAGGCCGAACTCCGCGTCGCGCGGGGTGGCTTCGCTCATCAGGCGCGCTTTGGTCGCCTGGATGACCGGGGCGAAGTACCGGCACAGCGCCGGTTCGAGATATGAGATCAGCCCGCCCGGTCCCTCGAAGGTGAGGCACGGCACGCCGGCGAGGAACGTCTGCCCGCCGGGGAAGCCCCACACGTCCAGCGGCAGCGCGAGCGCGTCGCCGCTTTGCGCGAGCACCGCGTCCCACACTTCCGCCGGGAACGCCTTCGTGTTGGAGTGCGCCGCGTACCACTGCCGCGCCAGCTCGATGTCGGCTCGGGCCAGTGGGCGGTGGAACCACTGCGCGAGCATGGCCTCGTGCCCGGCCATGACGAGCCGCTTGTTCGCGTCCGGTTCGGGCAACCCCTTGCGCAGTGTGAGCGTGTACGCGGCCGGAAGGAGCGCGATGTCGGGCACGGCGGCCCACATGGTACGCTTGTAAGTGTCGGTGCCGCCGAGCCACCCGCCCAGCAAGAACAACTTGGCGAAGAACTCGTCGCGCATGGCCGCGCGCTTCGATGCGAAGGGATCGAGGGGCATGAGGTGCTTTCCTGGCGTCGCGCCGCTTGCGGCTTCGCGAGCGGCTATCGGTCCGCGTCCACGTCGAGCGACTGCACGATCGCGCGCAGGACCGGGTCGTTGCGGGCGCGGTCGTACTCGCTCACCTGGGCGAGGAGCAGCAGCGGGCCGGCGAACGTGTCCAGCCCGCGGACCCGGCACGCGGTCGGCGTGTCCACGGTCAGGAAGTCGGCGTTGAACCCGACCGCGGGCAGTCCGCAGATCGTGTCCATCACGTTCTCGGAGTCGAGTTCCTTGTACTCGCTCTGGAGCGCCGCCAGCGTCTGGTCGGCGAGTTCGCCGCCGTCGGCCGCTTCCGGTTGGAGCGACGCGAGGAAGAACGCCGTGTCCGGGCTGGACACGGTCACGGCCCACCCGCCGTCGCCCGCGTCTTCGGCCACCTCGACGGACCAGTCCGCCGGATACCGGAACGAGATGCCGTCGCGCTCGAAGGTGTTCACCCGACTCCCTCTTGTGTTTCGCGCACCAGTTGGTCGACAACGGTGCGCGTCGTGCCGGTGTTATTAAAGGTCTTCAACTGTCGGTCGGCGCTGCTGCCGCCTTCCAGAATCTTATAGGCGTACTCGATCTCTTTCCGCGTGCCCAGTTCGTCGATCACGTCACGCAGGAACCAGTCGATCATCTCGTGGATCAGCTCGCGAACGGGCACTTCCTTCTGCTTTCCGAGGTCGAGCAGCTTGCCGTCCAGCCCGTAGCGCACCGCGCGCCACTTGTTCTCCTCGATCAACTCGGTGGGGTACACGCGGAACGTCATGTTGTCGCGCCGCAGCTTCCACAGCTTCGCGATGATGGCCTGGAAGATGGCCGCGATACACACGGCCTCGTCCACCTTCGTACAGACGTCGCAGATGCGGAACTCGAGGGTCGGGTAGCGGTGGTTCGGGCGCACGTCGTACCAGATTTTCGAGCCGTCCGGGATGCAGTTGGTGTGAACCATCGTGTCGAGCATCCCCTCGTACTCGGCCCAGTCGGTGAACTGCGGCGGAATACCGCTGCGCGGGAAGTGGCGGAAGATGATCGACCGGTAGCTCTTCAACCCGGTGTTGCGCCCGGTCCAGAACGGCGACGACGTGCTGAGGCACAGGACGTGCGGGGCGAAGTACCGGGCCACGTTCATCGCGTCGATCAGGAACTCGCGGTCCTCGATCCCGATGTGAACGTGCGTGCCGAAGATGAGCAACTGCCGCGCGAGGTCTTGCATGTCGTTCTGCACGCCGAGGTAGCGCTCGAACGGCGTGATCTCCTGCTGCTCCCAGTTGGAGAACGGGTGCGTGCCGGCCGCGGCGATGACGAGGCCGTGCCGCCCCGCAAGTTCGGAGATGCACTTGCGCAGCTTCACCAGCTCGGCCCGCGCGTCGGCCGGGGTGCGGCAAATCTCGGTGCCCACCTCGACCATCGACTGGTGCAGCTCGGCCTTGATCTGCTCCTTGAGCAGCAGCCGGCCCTCGTCCAGAATCTGCGTGATGTACGATTTCAGCTCCCCGGTCGCGGGGTCGATGATCTGGTACTCTTCCTCGATGCCGAGCGTGAGCGACGGGGCCTTCATGGGAATATCGCTTCGTGTTGAGATCGGGTTGAGAGGTGCGGCTATTATGCCGAACGCGCGGGGCGGAAGCGAGTGCGTTGTCGCGTAGTCCGCCACTCCGTGGCGGTCTTCGCCCCACGCGCGCGGCACGCGAAGACAGAAAGGCACCGCCGCGGAGCGGCGGACCACTCTACCGCGCCTCGACCAAGAACGTCGGCACGGTGGAGCCGCCGCCGGCGGTCACGTTCACTAGCGCTTCGGTGCTGATGCGCGTGAGGCAGCCGTGCATGTACGAGTTGAACGCCACGTACGGGTTCGTGTCCAGCATCCGGTCGATTACTTGCAGCGAGCCGCCCTCGAAGCTCGGGAACGCTTCCTTCGGCAGTCGCACCTTCTGTTGCACGACGTAGGGCAGGGCGAGTGCGGTTTGGATCGCCTCGTCCCACGCGCGTTGATCCACTGTCCAGCCGAGGACGATGCCCTTGCCACCGTAGTCGTCGTTCGGCTTCAGCACGAGCCGGTCCTTGTTCGCGCTCGCCCACGGCACCAGGTCGATTTTATCCCCATCCGGGCCGACGGTCTTGCGGGTCTCCATCACCCGCGTCCACGGGATGTGCTTGCCGATGGCCTTCAGTTGGTCCGGGGCGAACAGCGGCGCGTTCTTCTCGTCGGACAGCACCGCGAGTGACGCCTTCTTGAACAGGATTTTGCACCGGAACGTGTTCACCATGCAGACCGCGTGGTCGCGCACCGCCCGCACGACGGGGTGGTCGATGCCGCCGCGCTCGATCAGCTCGCCGATCAGCACCCGCTTGTAGATGAGCGTGATGTGGTAGTCGCCGGCCATCAGCTTGCCGTCGCGGTACTCGACCTCACGCGGGTCCACGATCCGCGCCTCGATGCCCATCGCGCGGAAGTAGTCGTAGAAGAGGACGAACTCGCTGAACGTGGGCACCTCGCGCCAGTCGAGGATGGCGATGCGCGGGGCGTCGGAGGTGTTGCCCTGCCACCGCTTGAAGCTGTCCGTGAGGGCGTGCAGCACGCCGGGCTTCGCGGGGATCGGGTTCACCAGGAACCGGCGCTGGAACTCCTGAAACACCGGCAGCGCGTAGAAGAGTTTGGTGAGCGAGTCGGAGTACCCGGCCCCGGCCGGCGTCTCCGTGTTGAACTCGGTGAACCACAGCTCGTCGTCGGAGGCGAAGAACGTGTCGAACCGGCTGGTCGGGCTGGGGCACGGGAACCCCGGCTCGATGCCTAGCAACTCGTTCTCCCAGTCGAGCATCCGGAACTGCGCGCGGAAGATCGGGTCGGCGATGGCCCGGTCGTAGATCGTCTGGAACGCGGGGATCAGCGTTTTTACGGTGTCGTGCAACAGCCGGTGCTGCGCGTGCGTGAGGAACCGCGGGCGCAGCACCGTGCAAACGGGCCGTGTACCGAACAGCAGCCCGCGGTTCTGCTGCGCCTTCTCCAGCGCGGCCTGCGACTCGGCGGCGAGGCTCGTGCCGGACGCGAGCAGATCGTGGTAGCAGGTGATGGCGTCGGACATGGGAACACCTCGGCGAACGGCCGGTGTCAACCGGCCGGTGAGGGCGAAGCGGGAAAACCGGCCGGCTGACATCGGCCGTTCGCCTAGAACAGCTTACTCCACTTCAGCTCTTGGAGCTGCGGCTGCGGGTTCAGCGCGCGGTCGATGACCAGATCGGCCATGTGCTT
>SXHE01000749.1 GCA_005773755.1 Planctomycetia bacterium | reverse complement strand
TGACCGGACCACAACGGCGCGATACACTGGCGGGAGAGCTTGTCACCCGCCAGGAAAGACTGCCATGTCGCGGATCGCGCTCGGCCTCGCTTCGCTCGTCGCACTCGCGGCGGTTGTGCCCTTTGTCCCAAACACGGTTCGGGCCGAACCCGCGAAGCCGCTCGCGGCCGACGCGAAACCCGACGCCGACGCGGAACTGGTGAAGACCGCGCAAGGGCTGTTCAAAGACCTCATTCCGGTCACGCTCGAAAACGGGCTGCGCGTGTACCTGCTCCCGGTGAAGGGCGCGCCGGTCGTCACCACGATGGTCGCCTACCGCGTCGGCGCGTGCGACGAGGACAAGGACCAGACCGGCCTGTCGCACTACCTCGAACACCTGCTGTTCAAGGGCACCGCGAAGCTCGTCCCCGGCGACATCGACCGCGCCACCCAGCGCAACGGCGGGCGCAACAACGCCTACACGTCCGAAGACATGACCGTCTACCACTTCGACTTCGCCGCGGACCGGTGGCAGATCGCGCTGGAGATCGAAGCCGACCGGATGCGCAACACCAAGATCGACGCCAAGCACGAGTTCGAGCAGGAAAAGGGCGCGGTCGTCGCCGAACTGAAGGGCGGCGAAGACAACCCCTGGGACTTGGAGTACAAGGCGATCCTGCCGCTGCTGTGGCCGAAGGAGTCACCGTACTCGCACCCGGTCATCGGGCAGGAGGAGCACGTTCGCGGCGCGACCGCGGAGACGATCACCCGCTACTACGACAAGTGGTACCATCCGAACAACGCGGCGCTGGTCGTCGTCGGCGGGTTCGACGCGAACGAGGCGCTGAAGAAGATCAAGGAGCTGTTCGGGCCGATCAAGAAGGGCGAGCTGCCGCCGCGCAAGAAGGCCACGTTCTACCCCGAACGGAAGGAGCCGGCCCGCAAGGAGCTCGAGTCCAAGTTCGACGTGCCGCGGATGATGATGGGTTTCAACACGGTCGTCGTCGGCAGCGACGAGGACGCGATCCTCGACGTGGTCTCGGACGTGCTCTCGTCGGGCAAGACGGCGCGGCTGTACCGCAAGTTGGTCGAGGACGAGCGGATCGCGTCTGAGGTGAGCGCGGCCAACTACGCCGGCCGCTACCCCGGTTGGTTCGCGGTGAACGTCGAACTACTCCAGGGGAAGGATCGCAAGAAGGCGGAAGAGCTGGTGTTCGCGGAACTGGAGAAGCTCGCAAAGGAACCGATCACGGACGCGGAACTCGCCCGTGCGCGGCGGAAGATTCTGGCCGGGTTCATCTTCTCTCGCGAGAGCGTCCACAACCTCGCCGACGCCATCTCCCGCACCAGCACCTACCCCGGCGGCGAAGACGTCGGCAAGTTCCTCCAAAGCTATCTCGACCGCGTACTCAAGGTGTCGAAGGACGACATCCAGCGCGTAGCGAAGCAGTATCTCGCGCGCAAGACCGCGGCGATTGTGTGGAGCATTCCGAAGGAAGCAAAGGACGAGAAGAAGGGTGGGGGCAGGTCCGTTGCAAAGCCGCATGCGGCGCGCGCGAATCGCGCCGACGCACCCAATGCTTTTAGTCTAACTGCGGCCAAGAAGACGGTACTCCCCAACGGCCTCACGGTCATCACGCTCGAAGACCATCGACTGCCGGTCGTGGTCGCGGCACTCGACATTGCTGACGTGCGCCTGCGCGAACCGGTCGATAAACTCGGCGTCGCAACCCTGATGGGCAACCTGCTCGAAGAGGGGACCGCGAAGCGCAAGGGCAAGGAGATTTCCGCGCTGATCGAGGACGTGGGCGGCAGCCTGTCGCTCTCGTCCAGCGGTGGCTCGCTGAAGGTGCTCAAGCCCGACACCGACCTGGGCCTGGGCCTCTTGTTCGAGTGCCTCCAGACGCCGAGCTTCCCCGACGAGGCGCTCGAGCGCATGCGCGAGCAGCACCTTTCGGGCATCGCGGACGCCGAGACCCAACCGCGCACGAAGGCCGGGCGACTGTTCTACTCCACCATCTACGGCGATCACCCCAGCGGGCGGCCGTCGCTGGGCAAGAAGGAGATCGTCGAGAAGCTGACCGCGGCCGACGTGAAGGCGTTCCACAAGCTGGCGTTCGCGCCCAACTTCGCCACGGTCGCGGTCGTGGGTGACTTCAAGACCGACGAGATGGTGGAGAAGATCGAAGCTCTCACGAAAGCCTGGAAGAAGTCCGACCTGGGCAAGCCCGCGGTAAAGGCCCCGCCGAAGCCGGCGGGCGGCGAGAAGATCGTCAGCGAGCCGAACGCGGCGCAGGTTCACGTCTACATCGGGCACCTGGGCATCAAGCGCGACCACCCGGACTACTACAAGCTCCTGGTGATGGACAACGTGCTGGGCGTAGGGCCGGGCTTCACGGATCGGCTGTCGTCCAACCTGCGCGACCGGTTGGGCCTCGCCTACACCGTGAACGCCAGCATCGCAAACAGCGCCGGCAAGGAGCCGGGCACGTTCACCGGCTTCGTCGGCACGTTCCCCGACAAGTTCCTCGACGTGAAATTCGGCTTCATGAAGGAGATCAACCGCATCCGCGACGAGGAGCCGACGAAGCAGGAAGTGGACGACGCGAAGAAGTACCTGCTGGGCAGCCTGCCGTTCAAGTTCACGACCTCGTCGGGCGTAGCCGGCGAGTTGCTCGCCGCCGAGCGGTACGGGGTCGGGTTCGACTACCTCGAAAAGTTCCGCAAGGATGTGGAGGCCGTGACCCCGGCCGACGTGCAGGCGATGGCGAAGAAGCACCTCGATCCGAAGGCGCTGTTGCTGGTTGCCGTCGGCGCGATCGACAAAGACGGCAAGCCCCTGGCGAAGAAGAAGAAGTGACCGTCGTGTAGCCGCGACTCGTAGAGGAGCGCGTGGCAGGGGACGAACCCACACGCGCCGCGGAGCGTAGAATCCAGCGACGCCCTAATGTGCTTTGGAGCCGCGCGGCCATGAGCGTTGCAGACCAGACCCCGCCGCCCCCGAACGACGGCCCGAAGCCGGCCGATACCACCAGCCGCCCCGCGCCCGCCCCGCCGGCGCATGGCGGTGTGCCTTCGCTCCTGAAACTGGCAGTGCCGTTACTCGCGCTGTTCGGCGTCGTGTTCGGTGTCGTGTTCCTCTCGCAGACCGCGCCGAAAGGACAGGACGAGGAGGTCAAGGGGAACGACAAAGGCGGCGGACCGGGCGGCAGCGCAGAACCGCCACTGCGGTTCTTCACCAGTGCGCGCACGTGGGACCTGCCCGACATGACCGGCTCGAACCGCGACTTCCCCCTTCTGGCCCCGTCCGCGATCGTGCCGACCGACCCACCGGACGCGCCGGGCCGGCGCACCTGGACGTGGAGCTTGCAAGACCGCATCGCGCAGGGCGTGTACGAGCCGTCGAGCGATGTGCGCCGCGCGCCGTTCTGGTTCGAGAACCGCAACAAGGAATCGGTGACGCTGGAGCTGAAGGGCGTCAGTTGCTCGTCGTGCAGCGGCGGGCGGCTGGCCGCGATCCCACCGGAAGCGGCCAAGCACCTGCTCCAACACTCGGCTCTCGCCGCGCTGCCGACCGGGGCGTTCAGCGGATTCAGCCTCGGCATGATCGAACCGGCCGCGAGCATCTTCGGCGACCCCGGGGCGCTCCGCAGCGCCGGCCGCCCGGCGCTCGAATGGACCGAATCCAAGTTCGACGTCAGCCCCAAACCCAAGTACAGTGTGCCGGGCGCGGCCAACGCCGACGGCTGGTCGCCCCAGTGGGGCATTCTGGAACTGACGTTCACCGTGGGCGGCAAGGGGTCCGATCTCGCGGCGAATCAGGGCACGCAGGTCAAGCCGCTCCGCGCCGGGTTCGCCACCCAGGTGGACGGCACCCAGCGCTCCGGCGGCAACGAGTTCGTGATCGCCTACGAGATCGCGCCGGGCTGCGAGCTGTCGCGCTCGACCATCGATGTGGGGAAACTGGACCAGCTCTCCGGCGACCAGACGCACCAGTTCCTCGCTTTCTCGTCCACGCGCGGGCCGGGGTCGGAGTTCACCGACCTGAACAAGCCCGCCTGCGCGGTGCTCGGTCCGACCGGCACCCTCGACACGGGCGGCTTCTTCGAAGTGACCAAGATCGAGCGCGTGCCGGAGGCCGAACTCGTTGACGCCTCCGCGCGCCTGGCCGACGAGCGCAAGCGCCCGGCGAAGGTCCGCGCCGCGTACTGGATCACGGTCGTGGTGCGGCCCAAAGTCGGCGACAAGCGACTGGAGATCGGGGCCATCGACCGCACCATCTCCGTCAGCGCGGGCGGCGTCGTTCAGCAACTCAAGATCACCGGCCAAGTAAAGGGCGACGTGCGCCTCGACGACGACCGCACCGACATCGCGCTCGGCTCGTTCAAGGGCGGCGACGGCACCACGCACAAGGTCACACTCATCACCGAGAAGACCGGCATCGAACTGGCCGTGGTGCGCGAGGAGTCTTCGCCGAGCTTCTACATCTACGAACTGGTGAAGCAGCCGGACCGCGGCGGCCAGGGCTACTACGAGCTAACCATCACCGTGCCGAAGGGGAAGCAGTTCGGCAACGCGAAGGGCGACATCGTGCTCGAAGTGAAGGGCGGGACCGGGCAGCGGGTCCGCATTCCGGTGCGCAGTTCCGCAACGTTCTGACTCTGCCGGTTGTGCAGGTCGCGCGTCCTCCGCCCGGTGCACCCCTTTACCCAGCCCGCGCAACCGGGCGCGCCGACCCCCGCCCGCACACGACCGCCGACCACGCGCTCCACGCGGGCGCGTCGAACGGTCGAACAACCCGATACGGAACTGATTCCGCCCGGCGCTCAGGAGGACCGTTCGTGACCGCTACCCCGTCTCGCCGACTCGCCGGGTTCGCCGCTCTCGTCGTCGCGGTTGCGGCCGTCGTGAGCGCCGCCGTCCCCGGGGCGAACACGAACGCCGTGGACCCGCCAGCGGGAACGTCGAAGGAAACCCTCGTCGGCGGCAAGCCGCTGTTCGATTCGTGGCCGAAGAACCAGAAGCCGGACGCGGTCATCTTCTTCAGCGGCCAGACCTACGGGTTCGTCCAGCCGTGCGGGTGCAGCCGCCCGCAGATGGGCGGCCTCGAGCGCCGCGCGTACTTCGTCAACACGCTGAAAGCGAAGGGCTGGCCGGTCGCCGGCGTCGATCTGGGCGACCTGTACCCGGAGAAGGCCGCGGTTGAAGACCAGAGCTGGCTCAAGTACGTCGCGACCATGAACGCGCTGCGCGACATGGGCTACCTCGCGGTCGGTGTCGGCAAGACCGAGATCAGCGCCGACCTGATGAAGCTGATCGCGCAGTACGCGCTCCAGAAGGAGCAGCGGCCGTTCACCCTGGCCGCGAACGTCGTCGGTGTGAACGGGAAGCAACTGATCCCGCGCGACCAACACTTCCCGCCCCCGGGCGCGGGCAAGCGGCCGATGGTCGAGGCCGTCGAGGTGGGCGAGGTCGGCAAGGTCGTGGTCGGCGTCGCCGGCGTCGTGGGCAAGGCGCTTGCGGAGGAGAACAAGACGGCCAAGTGGGACGACCGGATCGACTTCCCGAACGCCAAGCAGGGTATCACCGACGCCCGCGACGCGCTCAAGAAGCACGCGGCGAAGCCGGCCGTGCGCGTGCTCATCTTCCAGGGGCCGCTCGCCGACGCGAAGCTCGTCGCCGCGGACTTCCCGGAGTTCCAGGTGATCCTGTGCCGGGCCGAAGAGGGCGCACCCGCGCCGCTCCAGCCCACCGTCCCAGAGAAGTCGGACACGCGCATCATCCAGGTCGGCGAGAAGGGTCAGAACATCGGCGTACTCGGTCTGTTCAAGAAGCCGGACGGCTCGTTCGAGTTCCACTACCAACTCGTGCCGTTGGGTGAAGAGTTCGTTCAGCCGGGCAAAGACGAGGACGCGGTGAAGGCGAACAGGTCGCTGCTCGCGCTCGACTGGTACGCGGGCGAAGTGAAGCGCGAGAACTTCCTGCCGAAGTACCCGAAGCGCCCGCACGTCGCGCAGATTCAGGCGCTGGCGCTGAAGCCCGCGGTGAAGCTCACCTACGTCGGTTCGGAGTCGTGCAAGACGTGCCACAAGGCCGAGTACGAGAAGTGGGAGAAGACCCCGCACGGCCACGCGATGGACACGCTGGAAAAGGTCGCCAAGCGGCCGGCGCTGCGGCAGTTCGACGGCGAGTGCGTGCAGTGCCACAGCGTCGGGTTCCACCACCCGAGCGGCTACACCGACGCCACCAAGACGCCGTACCTCAAGCACGTCGGGTGCGAGAGCTGCCACGGCCCCGGCAGCGGGCACAGCGCCGCCCCGCGCGACAAGGAGGTGCTCGCGCTGATGTCCCCGTGGAAGCAGGAAGGGGCGGCGAAGCTGCCGGACGCCGCGTTCTTTAAGAAGATGGCCGACACGCCGGCAATCGAGCGCGGCAAGATCGCGCAGGTGCCCGCACAGCAAATCCTGGTGCGCCAGGTGGAGGGCGTGTGCATGAAGTGCCACGACCACGAGGCCGACCCGAACTTCGACATCTACAAGAACTGGCCCAAGATCGACCACACGGTTCCCGCCCCGAAGGGCGGCGGGCCGGAGAAAGCGCCGAAGTGAGCCGGGCGTTCTGCCTACTGTAGCCGCGCTCGCGGGCTCGAACGGAGCGCGCGAGCGGCGCGGCGTAAGCCCGCCGGTAGCTGTACAACTGAGACGCGCTGAACGTCTGGATTGTGTAGCTACCGGCGGGCTTACGCCGCGCCGCTCGCGCGCCGTTCGGGAGCGCGATAGTCGTGTCGGTTCAACCTCTGCGGTCCGTTGTTCACTCGACCGGGCGCGTGAGCCGCGCAAGCACCTCGTCCATCAGGTCGGGACCGGCGGTGCGGAACGCGGCCTCGTGTGGGCAGGCCTGAACGCAGTACGGCTCCTCGCCGCCGCACAGGTCGCAGTTCACCGCCTTGCGCGCCGCGGTAACGTGTGGGTTGCCGCCGGGCACGTCGGACGCGGCGTAGTTCGGCGTGTCGCGCTGGGTCATGTGGATCGCCCCGTAGGGGCAGTTGCGTTCGCACAGCCCACAGCCGATGCAGTGGTTCTCGATCACCACTTCGAGGTGGTTGCCGTGCCGGTGGATCGCGTCCACCGGGCACCCCTCCATGCAGTACGGCTTGTGGCACGAGCGGCACGACGTAGCAACGAGGAAGTCGCCGAACCGCAGCCCCTCGCGCAGCAGCCGGGCGTTGTGGTCCGGGTGCGAGTCGGCACAGGCCCGCGTACACTCGTCGCACCGCGTACAGGTCTTCAGGTCGAGCACCAACATCCGCTGGCCCTGGTACAGTCCCTGACGGACGTACTCGCGCAGGATGCCGGGCGGGGGCGAGCCTTTGACCCCCGGCACCGCAGGCCGCGGCGCGGCCTTCATCCCGTCCTTGAGCTGCGGGAACTTGTCGCACAGCTTGCGGAAGACGGGGCCGGGCACACGAACCACTTCGACCGGGTCGAGCGCCGCGACCGTGGCCGTGCGCTTCTCCGGGCGATCCGAGAGCAGCGCCGCCTCGCCAAAGTAGTCGCCGGCGGAGAGGAGCCTCAGCACCTGTTCGCCGCCGCCGGAGGCGGTGAACACCTTCACCGTGCCGAGCCGGACGATGTAGAACGCGGCGGCCGTGTCGCCCTCGGCCACGATGGTCTCGTTCATCGCGACGCGGCGGAACTCGGCCCGCTTGCCGTCGATCTCTTCGGTGAGGAGGAACGTGACCGCGCGCTCGCGGTCCTCGCGCGACAGGCTCGCGAACAGCCGACCGTTCATCACGCTCGTCTGGATCGCGCGGAACGAGTACATCTCTTCGAGGTCACCGCGCGCGGACTCTGCCCGCTGCATCATGTCGAGCATGTTGCGGGTGATCTCGTACACGACGACCGGGCCGCGCTTGGCGAAGTTGCGCACGGCCTTCGGCCGGCCGTTCTCGTCGGTGGTCAGATCGATCCGGGCGTTGTCGCTCTCGGCCACGCCCACGACGGTCGCGGTGCGCGGGCGCTGCGTGAGGCAGGTCATTTCGCCCAGCACCAACTCGTCACCGGACGCGGCGCGAAGGAACGGGCCGTAGTCGCCGCGGTCCGCGGCGTCCTTCTTCTTCGACCCGAACAGGCGCTCGAAGAAGCCGGGCTTGCGGGCCGGTTGCGCACCGCGGGCGTAAATCTCGAACGTGCCGGTGCCTTGAAGGAGGAACGCGGTGCTGCCGTACTCGCCCTCATGACACAACACCTTCTTTTCCCCGGGCGCGATCTCCCACTTGCGCACCGCGCCCTCGTTCCACTTCAGGTACGAGTACGGGATTGAGCGGAACGGGAACACGACCCGCGACCCGCGGCCGGGGCTTTCGTAGGCGAGCCACACCTCGCGCATCTCGTCGGCGGTGAGGAACCCGGATTCGGCCGGGAACGCGACGTTCGGGTTCACCGGAATTTGCTCCGGCGAGTCGTCCCACGCCCGCGGTTGCACGCGCCGGCGGAGCGACAGCGCACCCGTCGGGCAACTGTTCATGCACTCGCCGCATTGCACGCACCGCGATTCGCCCATGAGCGAATCCAAGTCGAAGCTGATGCGTGTGCCGTAGCCCTTCCCGGTGTGGCCGATGACGTCGAAGTGGCGCACGTCGGTGCAGGACCGCACGCACCGGTCACACACGATGCACCGGTCGTGATCGACCACGACGGTGCGCGATGAGTACGGGAACCCCGCGTCCACGGACTTGTTCCACTGCTCCCAGGCCCAGTTCACATCGAACTTGCGTTCCTTCTCGATCACTGTCGTCGCCAGTTGCAACGGGATGAGCCGCGACTTCGGGCTGATCGCGTGCAACTCGTTACGGCCGGGCAGGTCCGGGTCGCGCTGGAGGCTGTCGCGGACGTGCAGCACCGGTTCGTCTTCGGGGCCGGTAATCACCTTCAGCGACCGCGCGACCGTGCTCAGTTCGTCCTCGTACCGCTTGGTGCCGGTCAGCGGCTCGTGGCAGTGGTCCGCGACCAGGAACTCGGCGAGCATCCGCACCGAGTCGTTCACGTCGGTCGCGGCCCGCTCGATCACCTTCGCGTCGGCCTTGTCCTTCGTGGTCGGGTTGTACCCGCCGAGGCCGGCGCGGGTGGTCACGACCATGTTCGTGTCCACTTTGTGCTGGCACGCGGGTACCAGTTTGCGCGCGGCCTGGAGCTTGCCGCGCTTCATGCTGGAGATGTGAACCGAGCACATGCGGCACACGGCGACCGGCGGCAGGTGGCGCTGGTGGCACAGCACGGGGATGCGGGTGCGCAGGTCGTCCTCGGACCACACGCCGTCGGCGACCAGCTTGGCCGCGGCGTCGTGGATGGTGGTGGTGCGCGGGATCAGTTGGCCGTCGGAGTCGCGCAGCCGGTTGCCCTGCGAATCGGTCTTGGGCACGGCCAGCGGCACCTTCACCGCGTAGCCGTCGATCACGACCTCGACGATCTGGTCGAACCGGTCGCGGGTCTCCTTCTCGCGGCGTACGAGCACATCGTTCTCATCGCGCGCGAACAGGGACTCTTCCTCGCGCCCGAGGGAGATGTCGATTTCCGGGTCGGCAAAGTCTGGCATGGCAATCTCTTGGCGAACGGCCGGTGTAAGCCGGCCGGTTCTTCGACAGTGCACCCACCGGCCGGCTTACACCGGCCGTTCGCCGATCACGTTCCGGGCTTCTTCATGAAGTCGTTCGCGAAGTAGGCCATCGCGGTCGCGAGCGGGAACGGGGCGACGTAGCCCAGGCCGCAGATCGAGGTCAGCTTCAGCGTCTTGGTGATCTGTTCGATGTCGGTCTTCGCGCTCGCCGGGATCGGGGTGCCGCTGTCGCGCTGCGCGATGAGGCTGGTGCCGATCTGAACCAGCTTCTGCGACCCGAGCCGGCACGGGACGCACTTCCCGCACGACTCGTTCCGGTAGAACTCGGTGAAGTTCACGGCCTGATCGAGGATGTCCACGTCGCCAGCATACACGACGAGGGCCGCGCCCAGCATCGGTTCGACCGGCAGCTTGAAGGTGGACTCCATGTTGCGGTAGAAGGTCAGATCGAGCGGCACGTCGAGCAGGTCGATGTGGGTCGCGCCCATCGGCACGTAGGTCTTTAGGAACCACTCCATGTACGCGGCGTCGGTGGCCGAGCGCTCGCCGATGCGCTTCACCACGTCGGCCCGCTTCTGGGCGTCTAGGTTCTTGTCGACGGGGATGCGCGCCGGGAGCAGCCCACCGGACGGCCCGGAGGTGGCGACCGCGCGGAGCGGGCCGGTGATCCCGCCGCAATACTTCTTGCTCTCCAGCAGTTCGCGCAGCGGCAGGCCGATGGCGACCTCGTACACGCCGGGCTTCGCCACGTCGCCGCTGATCGAGAACAGCCGCCGGCCGCCGAGTTTGACCTTCTCCGGCGGTGCCAGCCGCCAGCCGCCCATCTCGTACTTGTCGCCGCCGAACAGGACGATGCCCGGTGCCCACGCGAGCGTCTCGACGTTGTTCACCACGGTCGGCTTGTCGCGCAGTCCGTTGGTGGTCAGTTCCGGCGGGCGGTTGCGCGGCTGGCCGCGCTTGTCCTCCATCGCCTCGATCAGTGCCGACTGTTCGCCACAGATGTACCCGCCAGGGCTTTCGAACGCCTCGACGGTGAACGTCTTGCCGGTGCCCATCACGTCTTCGCCGCACGCGCCGAGTCGCACCGCGCGC
>SXHE01000748.1 GCA_005773755.1 Planctomycetia bacterium | reverse complement strand
GCGCTGCTCGCGGCCGCGGGGCTGGCGGGCGGCGGCGCGGCGACCGTGTGGGCGTGCGGCGGCTACGGCCCGCGCCCGACCGTGCCCCCGGTTTCGGAAGCCAAGCCGTTCCCGCTGCAATCGGTCGAGACGCACGAGGCGAAGCCGACCGACGCCCCCGCCGCGTTCACCCAGCCGGCCCCGGTCGAACCCGGCGCGGACAAGCCCGGTGGCGACAACGCGGGCGCGGGTAAGGGCGCGGTGTTCGTGCTGCGGAACCCGGCGCGCGACATCACCATCGTCACCGACCGCCACGAAACGTTCGTCGAGTTCTTCCGCCGCCAGCCGGTGATGGTCGCGACCGTGTCCGACAAGCTGCGCGAGAAGGTGCTGTTCGACGCGAAGGGCACCGGCGCGCTGGTGTTCGTGGACAGCGCCTCGTTCAACGTGGACGGCCCGCGGGCCGCGGTCTACGGTGCGAGCGTAAAGCTGGCCCCGGTGTCGTTCAACAGTTCCGTCGGGCGACTCCTCGAAGTGACCAGCGTGAGCGAGCCGATCGTGTTCGTTCGCGACGCGACCGACAAGAACCTGTGGCACGCGGTCGGCTACACGACGCGCCCGTCGATGGCGTTCTTCGCGGAAACGAAGCGCACGAAGGGCGACGACTTCGCCCCGGCCGACTTGCTTCAGAAGGTGGAAAAGAAGTAGCTCCCGTGCCAGGGGTTGAAACCCCTGGTGCGAACAACCGACCCTGTGGAGGCTTTCCCATGAAGTACGTTGTGATTCTGGCGATGTTCGGGGCCGCGGCATTTGCCGCCGACGAGCCGAAGAAGGCGCTGACGAAGAAGGAAGTCGGCAAGATGATGAAGGACGTTCACAAGGGCGCGAAATCGCCGCACGTCAACGTCGATGCCGAACTGAAGAAGGACGAGCCGGACTGGGACGTGATCGCGAAGGGCGCGAAGTCGTTCAACGAGATGAGCGCGGCATTCGCGCGGGTGGACCTGGGCTACTCCTCGCCCGCGAAGTACAACGCCGCCGCGAAGGCGCTCACGAAGGCCGCCGGCGACAAGGACAAGAAGGCCGCGACCGAGGCGGTCGCCGCGATGAACAAGTCGTGCAGCTCGTGCCACTCCTACGGCGGGGCTGGCGGCGCGCTCAAGTAGCGGCCCCTCGCACCCGGCCGCGGCGAACCGGAGAAATCCGCCGCCGTCGCGGGCCGGGCGATAGGATAGCCCCAGCTTTCCAGGGGCACCTCCATGCAACTCGGATTCGTCTCGGCCATCCTCGGCGACCAACCGCTGGAGCGCGTGCTCGCGCTCGCGGCCGACGAGGGGTTCTCGTGCGTCGAACTCATGTGCTGGCCGCCGGGCAAAGCCGACCGCCGGTACGCCGGCGTCACCCACCTCGATGTGACCGCGTTCACCGACGACGACGCGGAGAAGGTGCGCGACCTGCTCCGCATCCACGGCGTCGGCATCTCCGGCCTGGGCTACTACCCGAACCCACTCGACCCGGACCCGGCCCACCGCAAGACCGTGGGCGACCACCTGCGCAAGGTGATCGCCGCCGCCGCGAAGCTCGGCGTGAGCGTGGTGAACACGTTCATCGGCCGCGACCCGGCGCTCACGGTGGAAGCGAACCTGGCGCAGGTGCAGAAGGTGTGGGCACCGCTCGTCGCCGGGGCGAAGGCCGCGGGCGTGCGCATCGGCATCGAGCACTGCCCGATGCTGTTCAGCGACGACGAGTGGCCCGGCGGGAAGAACGTGGCCGTCAGCCCGGCGGTGTGGTACCGGCTGTTCGAGATGTTCCCCGACGGCACGCTCGGCCTGAACTTCGACCCCTCGCACCTTGTCTGGCAGTTCATCGACTGCGGCCGCGCGGTCCGCGAGTTCGGGCCGAACATCGTTCACGTTCACGCGAAGGACGAGCGCATCGACCGGCACCAACTGTACTCGGTCGGCGTGCTGGGTCTGGGCTGGCACACGCCGAAGTTGCCGGGCCTGGGCGACGTGAAGTGGGGCGAGTTCTTCGCGGAGTTGACCGACGCCAACTACACCGGTCCGGTGTGCATCGAGGTGGAAGACCGCGCCTACGAAGGGTCGCTCGCCGACCGGGTGCGCGCCCTGCGCCAGAGCCGCAAGTTCTTGGAGCAGTTCGTGGGGTAGTGCGAAGCCGCGAGCGGCTTCAAGACACGAAGGGCCGCAGTTCTCCCGCCAGGAACACCGACCCCGTGATGCACACCAGATCGCTCACACCGGCCGCGGCGTGCGCGGCGCTCCACGCTTCGGCGCTGGTGGCGTACGTCGTGAACGGCTTGCCGGGCGCGACCTCGGCCAGCGTCGCGGCCAGTTTCTCCGGCGGCACGCACCGCGGGTTGTTGCCGTACTTCGTCAGTTGGAAGTGGTCGAAGTACCCCGCGAGAATGCGCAGCATTTCCGCGAACTGCTTGTCCGATGACACCGCGAACACGACGCGCTTCGCGCCCTCGACCGGGCAGCACTCGCGCAACGCGCGCACCAGCGCCTCGGCGCTCGGCACGTTGTGCGCGGTGTCGAGAATGATTGTGGGGCGCTGCGAAACGAGTTCGACCCGCGCCGGCCACTTCACAGAGGCGAGGCCGCGCGCGACGGCGGAATCGGGGACGTGCATCCCGGCTTCGCGCAGGCGGTCGAGAGCGGCGCACGCGACCGCCGCGTTAGCGACTTGATGGGCACCGAGGAGACCGAGGCGGGGTAACCCCACCCCCGGCCCCGCGCCGGTGCGGGGAGGGGAGAAAGAGGTTTGCCCTTCGCTTGCGTTCAACGGCACGCGGGCGGTTTCGCGCGATTGCTCCCCTCCCCGCACCGGGGAGGGGCCGGGGGTGGGGTTGCCTTTCGCGCCTTCCCCCACCTCCCACAGCGGTGCCCCCACCTCGCGCGCCACGCGGCGCACCACGTCGCGCGCTCCTTCTTGCGTCACCCCGCTGACGACGGGCACGCGGCGCTTGACGATCCCGGCCTTCTGGTAGGCGATCTCTTCCGGTGTGTTGCCGAGCTGTGCGGTGTGATCGAGGCCGATGTTCGTGATGATCGACACGAGCGGTAGGCACACGTTCGTGCTGTCGAACCGCCCGCCGAGGCCGACTTCCAGAATGGCGATGTCGCACCGTCGGCGGACGAAGTGCAGGAACCCCAGCGCGGTGCAAATCTCGAAGAACGTGGGCGAGGGCAGCCCGGCTTCCGCTTCCATCGCGCGCACGGCGGGGGCGATGTCAGACATTAGCGCCGCGAGTTCCGCGTGCGAAATGGGAACGCTATCAACCTGAATGCGCTCTTCGACGTGTTCGAGGTGCGGCGACGTGAACAGCCCGACGCGATAGCCCGCGGCTCGCAGCACGGACGCGAGCATCGCGCACGTCGAGCCTTTGCCCTTCGTGCCGGTGACGTGGACGCACCGCACGCGCTCGTGCGGGTCGCCGAGCCGCCGCAACAGCGCGCGCATCCGCTCCAGCTTCAGGTCGCCCGGCCCGGCCGACCGCACCTCGTAGTTGATGCGCTCGTACCAGAAGGCGAGCGCTTCCTCATAGGTCATGGGGAAGGTTTAGTGTTTCGTGTTTCGTGTTTACAGGTTAGCCGCGAGCCGAAGGCGAGCGCGGAACCTCCGAATACGAAACACCAAACACTACCCCTGCACGGGCATGCACACCTGTTCGAGCAGCTTCTCGCACTTCTCCTGAATGATGTCGGCGAGATTCGGCACCGGGAAGCCGGCGGGCAGGCCCTCGCGGATCGCCGCGAGCCAGCGCGGGAAGGCGTACAGTTGCGCGAACCCGTCGAGCGCCACCGCTTCGAGGCGGGTGTGCTTGCCGCGCCGCTCGGACTCTTGCATCAGCGTCTTGCTCTTGCCGGTCGTCGCGAAGTCGTCTTCGGGGCGCAGCAGCACCAGCAGATCGACCATCGCCGGTTCGGTTTCGAGCACGCCGAGCTTCACTTCCAGGTCTTTCGGCTTGCCCGCGCCGCGGGCGAGGAACAGGCCCAGGCCCATGCGCCAGGGCTGGCCGTCCTTGCAGGCCCAGTGCGCGATCGTGACGACGCCGTAGGTCGGGTGGTCGCCGTAGGCCCACTCGGTGACGACGTGTTGGAGCCGCCACGCGCCGACTTTCACGCCGTGCTCGTGGCAGGTGCTGAGGAACGCGCCGAGACCGGACTGAAGCTCGCGGGTCGCGCCGGTGAGCGCGCCTTCGGGTTCGAGCTTGCGCCGCGCGGCCCGGCACTCCTGCTCCCACATCTCGATCAGCGCGTCCGGAGAAGTTTTTACCACGGCCGCGGACGGCACGTGCGCCGACACCGGCCGCGGCGCGTCGTCTTCCTGTTCGACCGGAAGCGCCATCGGCACCTCGTCCACCATCGGCGGCAGCGGCGGGGGCGTCATCAGGCGCGGCGGCAGCGCCGGCTCCGCGGGCGCTTCGATGATGTCCACGTGCTTGAAGACCATTGAGGGCGGCGCGGGCGGCGCTTCCGGTTCGCGCCCCAGCAACTCCGCGATGCGGCTCGTGGGGTCGGCCGAGAACTCCGCGAACGGCGCGTCGTCAGCCCGCCGGTGCTCGTCGGTTTCTACCGGCGGACTCACGTCGCGCCGCTCGCCGGGCAGCACGTCGTCCGGACCGTACACCACGTGGTCGAACAGGTGGCGGTACTGCTGGAGCATGTCGCGCAGGGTCGGCTCGGTGCGGGCGATCCGCATCACCTGTTCGTCGGTGAACGGGAAGATTTCCGGCACGGCCTCGCCGCGCGGGAGCTCGCTCAGCACCGACCGGAGCCGTGCCTCCACCATGCGGCGGGCGAGTTCGGCCGCGGGCGCTTCGAGGCGAAGGGCTTTCACGGTGCCGTGCTTGGGGACGTGAACCGGGTTGTTGAGTCGGTCCTGAATGTAGCCGTCGAGCGACGGCACGAACCGGTTCCACAGCCCGCGCTCGGCGAACACGAGGAAGCACAGCCCGTCGATCTGGTGCATCACCTGCACGATGCCTGCGAAGAACGCCTCCGCGGTGCGGTGG
This sequence comes from Planctomycetia bacterium, assembly GCA_005773755.1. Taxonomy (GTDB): domain Bacteria; phylum Planctomycetota; class Planctomycetia; order Gemmatales; family Gemmataceae; genus Gemmata. The sequence continues at coordinate 1,319 of SXHE01000748.1, read as the reverse complement.
GCGTCGTCGTTGCGCCGCGCCAGCAGCAGGTCTTCGAGCTGATCGAACGCGACCACGACGGGCGTTTTCAGGCTGCGGAACACTTCCGTCAGCACCTTGAACAGCGCGAGCACGAGGTCTTGCCGCGTGGGGCGGACGTGAAACTCCAGCTCCGCGAACCCGAAGGTGAGGAAGTTCGCGAGGTCCGACTCGTCGCGCAAGAGCGCGGCCTTCGCGAACCCCTGGAAGATGTGCCGGCGCATCAGCCCGGCGGTGTTGTGCGATTCCGTCTTCTGGATGTGCGCGGAGATCAGGTCGAACGCCTTCTGCGGCGACAGGCCGGCGTCCGTGAGTGCTTGCAGCACGGGCGTGGGGACGCGGGCGAAGTTCGAGTACCCGCTCAGGTTCTCCGCGAGCCATTCGGCCCGTTCGCGGGCCTGTTGGGTGCCCAGGCCGAGCCGCCGCGCCCACCGGCCGAGGCCCGGCGGCGGGAACAGTTCCACCTTCTCGCTCTCGTTCAGTTCGCGCAGGGCGACGCCGAGCATCCGGCGCACGAGCTGATCGCCGATGTAGTCCAGCGGGCGCACGCCCTTCTGCTTCCCGCCGCCGAGGAGCGTGTCGATGATCTGGAACAGCAGGTATTCGAGGAAGTCGGTGTCGCGCTGGTACACGCCGGGCGTGACGAGCAGTTGCCACTGCCCGCTGGTGCCGTGCTTGATGCTGTGCAGCAGGTGGGTTTTGCCCGCGCCCTTGTTGCCCAGGATCGGCACGATCTCGCTGTGGGTCTGCGGGTCGTAGCGGTATAGGTCGATGATCGCGTGGAGCAGGTCGCGCTCCGCGGCGAACAGTTCGGGCACATGGAACCGCGCACACACTTCGTCGTCCGGGTTGCGGGCGAAGTAGTTGCGGAACGGGTTGCCGGCGCGCTTGAGCACGTCGCGGGTGCGCTCGGTGAGCGCGCGTTCGGCGGCAACCGGGGTCGGAGCGGTCGGAGTAGCAAGAGCGGTCGTCATGTGAAGAACCTCCGTGTTCAACCGCGAAGCGAAGCGTAATAGGCGATGCCGTGACCGATGAGCAGGGCGTACTGCGGTTCCGGCAGGGCGTACAGCGGGCCGGTCCACGCGGGCAGCGACACCGCGCCGTCCGTGTGAAGCTGGCGCAGGCAGTCGTGGAACTCGCCGATCGTGAGCGCCGCGTTCTGCGCGACCGCGCGGAACAGCTCCGGCAGCGGGCAGTCGGTGGCCGCGGTGCGCTCGCGCAGGTGCGCGACGATGGCAGAGGTGAGGGTGATGGTGGGGGCGTCGAGCACAGCCACAGAAGGGCCTGTTAGCCGCGAGCCG
>SXHE01000747.1 GCA_005773755.1 Planctomycetia bacterium | reverse complement strand
GAACTGGGGTTCGGCCACGTCATGGGCACCGCGCTCGACGAGCCGGTGCTGGTGCTGAAGGCGTGCATCGGCAACCGCAGTTTGGGCTGGGACCTGCTCCCGCCGGGCAGCAAGCAGTACGAGTTCGAGGGCAAGGTGTACGCGGGCTACAAGGACCCGTCGCCGTCGTGGGTGAAGGGCGAAGAGCCGAAAGCGGTGAACTGGTACGCGGGCCGGCAGTACGACGCCGACACCGCGCACGCGAAGGCCGTTCTCAAGAACCTCAAGAAGTACTTCCCCGACTACAAGGATCAGGGCTACGAGGTGGCCGGGTTCGTGTGGTGGCAGGGGCACAAGGACCAGAACGCCGCGCACGCGAGCAAGTACGAGGAGAACCTCGTTCGGCTCATCCAATCGCTGCGCAAGGACTTCGACGCGCCGGGCGCGAAGTTCGTGCTCGCCACCGGGTGCGGGAACCCCGGCACCGAGAGCTTCGGCAAGAAGATCGCGGAGGCGCAGCTCGCAATGAACGACGCGAAGAAGTACCCGGACTTCAAGGGCAACGTAAAGGCGCTCGACACGCGCGACCTGTGGCGCGAGGCCGTGGACTCGCCGGTGAACCAGGGCTACCACTACAACCACAACGCCGACACCTACATGGAAACCGGCCTGCGCCTCGGCCGGGCGATGGAAGAACTGTTGAAGGCCGACCGCAAGTGAGGCCCGACCACACACCCACTTTGGAGGCGACCGGATGACACCCGTGGTTCTGTTCGCGCTGGCTCTCGCCGCGCCCGCGCCCGAGTTCAAGCCGGACCAGAGCAAGCTCCCGGTCGCGCCGCCCAAGGGCGCGACCGTGCTCCTCGGCGCGAAGGGCGAGCACTCGTTCCTCAGCATGGCCGGCGAGAAGATCAACTGGCCGGTCGACGGCGACGCACTCGTCTCCACGGCGAAGAAGAACCAGAACCACATCGTCTCGAAGCTGCACTTCAAGGACGCGGACATCCACGTCGAGTTCCTGCTGCCGGAGAAGGGGCCGGCGAACAGCGGCGTGTACATCCACGGGAACTACGAGATCCAGATTCTGAACTCGTTCGGCAAGGAGAAAGTCACTCAGGACGACGCTGGCGCGGTGTACGGGTTCGCGCCGCCGCTGGTAAACGCCTGCCGCAAGCCGGGCGAGTGGCAGGTGTTCGACATCCGCTACCGCGCGCCGCGGCGCGACGCTGCCGGGAAGATCACCGAGATGGGAACCGTCACGGTGTGGTTCAACGGGCAGAAGGTGCAGGACGGCGCGCCGTTCGGCGAACCGAAATCGACGTTCCACCCGTTCCGGTTCGGCAACACGCCGTACCTGGACACGATCCGCGACCAACAGAAGAAGACGATGACCGGCCCCGTGTTCCTCCAGGATCACAACAACCCGGTGAAGTTCCGCAACGTGTGGGTGCTCCCAGCCGACGACCGCGCGTTCGTGTACGAACCCGCCGGCAAATGAACCCGCGTCAACAACCGGAGTCAGCCGTGGCACAGTACTTCGCCCGGACAACGTGGGCATTTGGCATCGTCGCGGCGCTCGTCTCGTGCGGCACGCTGCGAGCCGAAGAACCCGCGGTGTCGGCGCTCACGGTCGGCCGGTTGTTCGGGGAGCGTGAGTTCGGTACCGATCCGCTCCCGGCGCGGCAGTGGAGCCGGCGCTCGTCGACCTATTTCACCCTCGAAAAAGCCGCGTCGGGCAGCGGGCGCGAGTTGGTGCGCAACGACCCCGCGACCGGGAAGAAGGACGTTGTCGTCCCGGCGTCGGCGCTCGTGCCGGGCGGGGCGAAAGAGCCGCTCGCGGTGGACGCCTACGAGTTCTCCGCGGACGAGTCGCGGGTGCTGATCTACACGAACAGCCAACGGGTCTGGCGGCGCAACACCCGCGGCGACTACTGGCTGCTCGACGTGGCGGCGCGCAAGCTGCGCAAGCTCGGCGGGGACGCCGCCACGTCTTCTCTGATGTTCGCCTCCTTCTCGCCGGACGGCACGCGCGTGGCCTTTGTCCGCGAGAACAACGTGTACGTTCAGGACGCGGACGGCCCGAAGATCACCCCGCTAACCACCGACGGCTCGAAGACCCTCATCAACGGCACCGCCGACTGGGTGAACGAAGAGGAGCTTGATCTGCGGAACTGCTTCCGCTGGAGTCCCGATAGCTAGCACGTCCTGTTCTGGCAGTTCGACACCACGGGGGTGGCGGAGTTCCACCTCGTCGACAACGTCGTCAGCAAGTCGCCGCGGATCACCTCGTTCGCGTACCCGAAGGTGGGCGAGAAGAACTCGGCCACCCGGCTGGGCGTGGTCCCGGCGGGGGGCGGAAAGGCGCGGTGGCTGGACCTTCCCGGCGACGCGCGCGAGCACTACCTGCCACACGCCGACTGGACGCCCGACGGCTCGCGGGTGATGGTTCAGCAGTTCAATCGGCTGCAAACGGAACTGAAAGTGTGGCGGGCCGATCCCGCCACGGGCAAGGCGACGGAGGTGTTCACCGAGAAGGACGCCGCTTGGCTGGAGAACGAGAACCCCTGGCGGTGGCTCGAAGGTGGCAAAGCACTCCTCTGGCTCAGCGAGCGGTCCGGGTGGCGGCACGCCTACCGCGCGCCCACCGACGGCTCGCCGCCGCAGCCGATCACGAAGGGCGAGTTCGACGTCCTCGCGGTTGAAGCGGTGGACGAGGCCGGCGGCTGGCTGTACTACGCCGCCTCGCCGAAGAACGCGACCCAGCGCTACCTTTACCGCGCGAAACTCGACGGCTCCAAGACCGAGCAACTCACGCCCGACAAGCAACCCGGCTGGCACGAGTACGACTTCTCCCCCGACGCGAAGTGGGCCGTTCACACGCGGTCGAACTTCACCACGCCGCCGGTAGTGGAACTGGTGCGACCGGGCGACCACACGGCGGTGCGCACGCTCGCCGACAACGCCAAACTGCGCGCCAAACTCGCCGCACTCAAGCGGCCCGAAATCGAGTTCGTGCGGGTGCCCGTCGGCAGCGGTATCACGCTGGACGGGTGGAGCATGAAGCCCGCGAACGCGGACCCGGCCGCCAAACTCCCGCTGCTCATGTACGTCTACGGTGAGCCGCACGGCCAAACCGTGCGCGACGCCTGGCCCGGACCGCGCGGGCTGTGGCACTGGATGCTCGCGCAAGAGGGCTTCGTGGTGGCGAGCGTGGACAACCGTGGCACCAACGTGCCCCGCGGGCGCGAGTGGCGGAAGTCCGTCCACCGGAAGATCGGCATTTTGGCCCCGACCGAGCAGGCCGAGGCGGTGCGCGTACTTCTCAAGCGGTGGCCGTTCGTCGACCCGGCGCGGGTCGGCTCGTGGGGGTGGAGCGGCGGCGGCAGCATGACCCTGAACGCCCTGTTCCGGCACCCGGACTTGTACCGCGCCGGCATCGCCGTCGCCCCGGTTGCCGACCAGACGCTGTACGACACGATCTACCAGGAGCGGTACATGGGGCTGCCGGCGGACAACGCGGCCGGCTACCGCGACGGCTCGCCCCTCACGCACGCGGGCAAACTGCGCGGCAACCTGCTGCTCGTTCACGGCACCGGCGACGACAACTGCCACTATCAGGGCACCGAGCGCCTGATGGAGGAACTGATCGCGAAGGGCAAACGGTTCGGCGTGCTCCCGTACCCGAACCGGAGCCACGCCATCCGCGAGGGGCGGAACACCGACCAGCACCTGATGGAGGCGATGACGCGATTCCTCCGCGACAACCTCCGGTCGCCGCACGCCCCGGTGCCGGACCCGGTCTACGAGACGCGCACCCTGCGCGGCTGGACGCTGCACATCCACCGCGAACTGCTTGCCGCCGACGCGCGCCTGACGGCGACCGCATTGGAGCTGCTCGACAAGCAACTGGTCGAGATCACGAAGGTTGTGCCGAAGGCGGCCGTGGCGAAGCTGCAAAAGGTGCCGCTGTACTTCAACCCGGAGTACCCCGGCGTGCGGCCGAGCGCCGAGTACCACCCCGGTGCGGACTGGCTCCGCAAGAACGGCCGCGACCCGGCGATGGCGCGCGCGGTCGAGTTCACCAACGTGCGCACCTTCCAGGCCGAGGTGAACCGGATGCCGTGGTTCGTGTTGCACGAACTCGCGCACGGCTACCACGACCGCGAGTTGCCCAAGGGGTTCGGCAACCCGGAGATCGCCGCGGCCTACACGCGCGCGAAGGACTCCGGCAAGTACGACAAGGTGGAGCGTCACTTCGGAAACGGTCGACCGAACACGTTCGAGAAAGCCTACGCGATGACGACTCCGATGGAGTACTTCGCGGAGGCGACCGAGGCGTACTTCGGACGGAACGACTACTTCCCGTTCACACGCGACGAGTTAAAGAAGCACGACCCTGACATGCACGAACTGCTCGGCAAGTTGTGGGGCGTCGCCGCCGACCCGCGCCCGAACCGCCCGTTGAAATGAAAATGGCCCGTGCGGCAAGAACGCTTGCCGCACGGGCCGCTCGTCAGCGGAGAGGGAGGGATTCTCTGACCGCAGCCCGGATGCCGTATCCCGTGAGTTGCAACTCCCGGTAATCATAGCGTGGCGGAGAACGAGATCAAGCCACGCATTGTTCGGTTCGTCGAATCGCCTGACCGGCACTGCCACAAAAGTGCCACAACGCCTGTGAGCGGAGCGGCACAGCCGCTCCAGCCCCCCTCGTCGCCTCGACGTATTCCAAAACAGATTGAGTCGGAGTGCGGCACTCCCGCGGGTCGAGATCCCTGTCATCCGACCCACGAAGATCGTTGCTCAACGATCCTTGCCTACGGCTTGGCGTTCGATCCACGGCACGACCTTCTCGGCCCACTTCGCGGCGTGCGCGCGCAGCCCGGGGCCGCTGAAGTGGACGCCCTTGCCGCCGTTCTCGCGCAACTCGCCCTTGAGTGCGTCGGAGTCCGGCCCCTCGAGCGCCACCCCGTCCTTCCACAACCCCGCCTGCGCCGCGCGGATGTCCGGTGAGGCTTCGTCCCCGGGAACGTGATAGCTCACTTGCGCGACGAACCACGGCGCGTCCCAGCCGATGTCCTTGCGGCTGTCGCGGATGAGCCGCTCCAGGTACTCGCGGTACAGCTTGCCCGGGAGCGTGCGGGTCGCGTCCTTCTGGTTGGCGTCGCTCTCGCCCTGGTGCCACAGCACCGCGCGGAATCCGTTCGGGCCGAGCGCCTTCGCCCGCGCGCAGAATGCGGCGTAGAGGTCGCCCTTGCTCTCCCACTTGCCGTCCGCGAGCTTCCGCACGTTGCCCTCCAGCGTCGGCGGGTTCGGGAACGTCGCGCCTTTGGGCAGCCACTCGCGCACGCTGGTCGCGCCGACCCCGCACGAGACCAGTCCCACCGGCACGCCGAGCTTCTCCGCGACGGCGTCGCCGAACGTCGGCAGGAAGCTCCCGCCGGACCCGCTCGCCCCGGGCTGCGGGTCGTTCGCGGGCTGCCACCGCGTGCCGTCGAACGCGGCCACCCGGCCCGTTTTGGTCGTCTGCTTCTCGGCCCCGTGGTTGGCGGAGTTCGACTGGCCCGCGATCACGAACACCTCGCCCACGCCGAGGCGCTCGACGCCCGCCGACGCGACCACCTTTCCGCCCGCGACCGCGCGCACCTCGAACGGGAACCACCCGCCCGTGGCCACCTCGACGGTCGCGTCGAACGCGCCGTCCTTGACGGGGGCGTCGAGCTTCTTCCACGCCCCGGTTTGCCGTCGGCCCCGACCCGGTACTCCAGCGCATCGGCCTTGCGCGCGGCCTCGCCAAGCGTGCCGCGCACACGCACGGTGCCGACGTTCTTCGCGTTCCGCTGCACCACCTGGTAGTCCTGTGGCGAGTCGAGCACCAGCCCGACCCCGGCGTGAGCGATGACGAACGCCACCAGCT
>SXHE01000746.1 GCA_005773755.1 Planctomycetia bacterium | reverse complement strand
TCCGTGGGTGGGAGAAAAGAAAACCGGAACGGCGGCTCAACATGGCCGTCGTTCCGGTCAGTATTCGGTAGCGGGCGATCACACCGCTTCGATGCTGGCGAGCTTGAGCTTCTTGAGTTGCTCCTTCAGGTACAGCCGGGCCTTCTCGACGCGGCCGTTGCCCTTCAAGCTCGACATCTGCCGGTCGATCTCCGCGAGCTTGGCGGCGGCCTTCGCGGCGTCGGAGAGGTTGCGGACGTCGGCCGCGACCAGCACCTGCTCCACTTCGAGTAAGAGTTGCGTGACCCGCATCCCGACCGGGTTGGCGACGCGGGCGATCACTTGCGCCGCCTTCTGCGGCTGGTCCCCGTCCGGCGAGTCCCACAAGCAGTGCTGTGCGACTTCGAGGTGTTCGGGTAACACTTCGTCGGCCCCGCACAGGTAGGCGAACGCCTGCACCACGCCGACGGTCTTGAACTGCCTCCGGTCGCCGGGCTGCACGCCCTCCTTCGCCAGCTCCTTGAGGACCGTTTCCATTGCTTCTTTCGCCTCGCTCGACCACGGCAGGGACAGTGCGGCCCGGCGGGCTTCCTCGACCTCGGCCGGGCTCACGGTGGTGGACAGCTTCGGGGCGTGGTCGCGAGTCCACAGGAGCTTCTGCCGCCCGGCCTGCGAGCGGATCGGCGAAACCGATTTGCGCAGCAGGAAGCGATCCGAAAGTGCGGCCAACTCCTTGCCGGTGTCGGGTGACGCCCACTCGTTCGAGGCCGCGAGGCAGAGCTTCAGCGGCACCTTGCGGGCCACGCCGTCCCCGACGTCATAGGTCCGCTCGTTCAGGACGCGGAGCAGCGTGTTGAGGATCGCACTGCTCGCCTTGAACACCTCGTCGCAGTACGCGTAGTCGGCCTCCGGCAGCTTGCCCGTGGTCACCCGCAGGTACTTGTCCGCCTTCAGGGCGGACAGGCTCACCGGCCCCATCACCTCCTCGACGCTCGTGAACTTCGTGAGCAGGATCGAGAACTTCGTCCCGCCGGTCCACGACAGGACGCTGTCGAGCAGCAGCGACTTGCCGCAGCCGGGCGGGCCGACGAGCAGCACGTGCTCGTTGGCGACCAGGGCGGTGAGCACGAGATCCACTTCGTCCTCGCGCTCGATGAGCGCGGCCGACAGCTCCTTGCGGGCGGCGGCGAACTTCTCGCGGACAGGATCGACGTTCGACCGGACCAGCTTCATCTTCGCGTCCTCCAGAAACGGGAACGGCCCCACACACCACGAAAGTGAGTGCGGGGCCGCGTAAATGGAGGGACCAACGGGTAAGAGGCCCCTCAAGTATTATTGCGCATCTGAGAGCGTTTCTTTAGGTGTCGGCCGCCGACCGCAAGCGGGCTCGGCCGAGCCCGTCCCGCCTCCGCGCAGATTTTTCTTTTTTGGGTGACCAGTTCTGCTTCCTCCTCTCGCGTGGCAATGTGGAGGCGGAACTGACCGCCTCCAACAAGAAACCTCAACGGGAGACGGTCATGGTGAAGCACAACAAGAAGGCGGCGGGTACGGCGATGAAGGCGAAGAGCGTCGGCGGCAAGGGGCCGGACGACGAGAAGAAGCTGAAGGGTTTGGCGTCCGACATCCGGGCCGGGCACCGCCAGTGCCTGGACGCCATGAAGGGCGTGATCGAGCAGGCCCGCGACATCGGCAAGCACCTGATCGCGGCCAAGAAATTGGTCCAACACGGCGGGTGGATCGACTGGGTCGAGAGCAATTGCAAGTTCGCCATGCGGATGGCCCAGAACTACATGCTCGTCGCCCGGCACTACAACGGGGTTCTAGCCAAGTGCCGCAAGGCCGACGAGTGGCGGCTGACCGAGTTCCTCGCGGTCGCGCAGGAACTGGATTGGAAGCGGAGGGGGAAGGCGAAAAAGACCGCCAAGCCGGATCTCTTCGCGGTGCCGACTGTCGAGGTGGCCCGACGGCAGAAGAAACTGCGGCACCGGAACGCCGCCGGCCGGGTGCGGAAGGAGACCGCCGTCACCGAGTTCGTCCGACAGAAGCTCGATTCGCTCTACGCCGCGGTCCGGCGGTTCGCCGCGTCGAAGGAGGCCCAGGGACTCGTCAGCGAGGGCATCGAGGCGATCGACGTCGGCGTCCTGCTGGTCGAGTCGCTGAAGGCCGGGCTGAACCCGGCGGGGCTGGCCGTCGCGGTTCCGTCGACCGCGAAGTCCGCCCACTCTCACCGGCACCCGTCGAACGGCCGGCACCACAAAACCCTCGCCGCGTGAACGCGGTCGCCTTTTTCGTAGCAACTCGTTCCGCGGTCGCGTAGGCTCGTCCGGCAACACCCGTGACCCGCCTCCGCGACCGCCATGCCCGACGACAACATCGTCTACGACGAGTGGCTCCCGCTCTGGGAGCAGCACATCAAATCAGTCGACCCCGCCGACCTCGACGCCTTCATCCGCGAGCACTGCCGGGACGCCGACCCGGCTCACGTCGCGGAGTTCCGCAAGACGGCTCAGGCCCTCCGCGGGATCGGCCCCGCCCTCCGACGCTTCGGGGCCGACTCAACACCTGCCCCCGGCGACGCGAGTGCGGGCACCGAGCCGGCCGCCCCTGCGGCCGGGTGGGAGCCGATCCCCGGCTACCGTACAGAGCGGCTGCTCGGCCGGGGCGGGTACGGGGAAGTATGGCGGGCCGTCGGCCCGGACGCCCGGCCCGTGGCGATCAAGTTCGTTTCGCTCGCGGACGTGCGCGGCTTACCCGAACTGCGGGCGGCCGACCTCATGCTGGGCGTCAACCACCCCCACCTGATCAAGCTCTTGACCGCCCGGCAAATGGACCGCCGCCTGCTCCTCGTGATGGAACTGGCCGACGGCACCTTGGGGGAACGCCTGGCGGTCGCACGGGCGGCGGGTCAGGACGGTGTGCCGCGGGACGAACTGCTCGGCTACATGGCCCAGGCGGCGGACGCGCTCGACTTCCTGAATACCGGCGGGCCGGACCGCCCGCCCGCGCAGCACCGGGACGTGAAGCCGCAAAACCTCCTCCTGGCCGGCGGCGTCTTGAAGGTGGCCGACTTCGGCCTCGTCCGGTGCCTGGAGCACACTCTCACCACCCACACGGGAGCCCACACACCCGCGTACGCCGCCCCGGAGTTGTTCAGGGACAAACTGTCGAATCGGACAGACCAGTACAGCCTGGCCGTGACCTACTGCGAGTTGCGGGGCGGCCGACTACCCTTCCGGGGGGCAAAGGACGCCCAGATGCACGGCCACCTGTCCGAGGAGCCGGACCTGTCCATGCTCCCGCCCGCCGAGCGGCCGATCGTCCGCCGGGCACTGGCCAAGACCCCGCGTCACCGCTGGCCGTCATGCACCGCCTTCGTTGCGGCCCTGCGGGACGGGGTCGATCCGGCCGCGGTGCGGCGGGAGCTGATCTCCGACCTGAACAACGTCACGCTCCGGCGGCTGTACCTGTCGGTCCGCACCGATGCCCAGTTGCGGGCCGACAAGCGGAGTCGCACGCGCTGGCCCGCCCGACTAGTCGCCGTGACGACGGCCCGGTACTCGGTAGCTGTGGGAGGTCTGTCGTGGTTGACCTACCGGGCGGTCCGTGACCCCGAAGGCGGCGGCTGGTGGCCCGTGGCGATCACGGGATTCGTCTTCGTGGCCGTGGTCGGGCTGCTACTCGGTGAGCTGATCCAGCGACGCCGGGGGGTACGAAAACTCGCCTCCGAGTTCGGGCCGGTTCGCCACTTTCCGTTCCCCTACATCCCCCTCGACGAGATCCGGGACCACTACTCCCGCGACCGGGACGCGGACGACGCGAAAGACCCGGCCCACAAGAACGCCGTCTGGTTCGGCAGCCGGTAAACCGTTTCAGCCCGTGCCCCCTACTCCCGCGGCGTGATCTCGCTCGTCGCCCCTCCCAGCAGTTCGTTCAGGCGTACTGTGGCCTTGTACCACTGCCTCTTCGCGGTCGTCTCCGAGACGCCGAGCAGATCTCCGACTTCCTGGTATGTGTGGCCCCCGTAGAAAACCAACTCGAAGGCCCTTCGCTCCTGTTCGGGCAGTTCCCCGACCTTCTCGTGGAACTCGGCCTGGGCCATTTCGGTGAGCGGCCCGTCGCCGGTGGCCGCCTCGCCTGCCAGGAGCGCGTCGTGATTCCCTTCGTCGGCCGGGCGGTTGGCGAACACGTTGGGCTTCTTCCCGCGTTGGCCGTACTCCTTCCGCTGGAGGTCGATCAGTTCGCGGCGGATGCACTCGGCGGCGAGCCCCCAGAAGTGTCCCGGTGTCGCCGGCTTGACCTCCCGGATCGCCCGGACGAGTCGAGCCGCGGCCCCATGGAACACGTCGTCGGTCTGGTGCAGAACTGCCACGCGCGGGTAGTCGGTGGAGACCTTCTTCGCCAGCCGCCGGAGCCGGTCGTAGAGGTGAGTGAACAGTTCGTCGGGGGCCTTTGCGTCGCCGACCGCCAGCCGCTCGAACAGCCCGGCCGTGGTGGTTCCGGCCTCGTCGCGCCTCTCATTCGACATGTCAACGCTCCATAATCCGGGGTTGGGAAATCTGGTCGGCGAACCGCACTCAGCGTCTTCAAACTCGACCCGAAGGCGAGCGCGGCTTCAGGTGGGTGAGTGTGAAAAACGAATCGGCTGCGTTTTTCTAGTCGCCGGGGTGCCGAGGTCGGGGCTCGTTATCCGGTCCCGCCCCACACTTTGACCGGCACGCCGTCGCGGTCGCCCTCCCACAGCAGGGTGGTGCACGTCCGCAGGAGCAGGTTCTTCCACAGCAGCGCGTTGGCGAACGTCTCCTCGTCCGGGCTGAACAGCGCGAAGATGCTCGACGCCGCGACCAGGATCATCTTCCGCTTCGCCCGGCTGACCGCGACCGTCAATCGCCGCGGGTCGAGCAGGAACGCGCTCGACGCCAAGAGGTACGCCCGGTCGCTCTCGGTCGCGCTCACCAGCACCACCGTCCGCTCGCCGCCCTGGAACCGCTCCACCGTGTCGATCGCCGACCTCGCCGGCAACCCGGTCGCCTGGTCGATCACGCACAACTGCGGGAACGCTTCCTGGAGCGCGGCCCGCTGGGCACGGTGCGGCACCACGATGCCCAGACCCTCCTCGGCACCCAGGGCGTAGCGGCCCTTGTCGGCCAGCGCGTGGAGCACCGGATCGACGAGCGACTGCTCGAAGGCGTTCCGCACCTGGCTCGCACACTCCTCGTGGACGACCACAACGAGCGGGTACTCCGGTCGCAGTACCGCGGCCGTGAACGGGTCGGTCTCCGCGTGCGCGGGCAACAGGTCGTGCTTGTGCGAGTGGTAGTTGATCCCGTCGTGCCGGTACACTTCCTGCCGCAGGAACTCGGCCATTGCCGCGTGGAGCCGGAAGCTCTCGGCGAACTTGATCATCGGCGGCTTCATTGCCCGCAACGTGTCGAACAGGCTCTCGTAGGCGGCGTACTGGCGGAACGTGCGGCGTGTCTCCCGGTCCCAGTCGTGCTTGACGATCGGCGGCATCTGCCGGTGGTCCCCGACCACCACGAGCGGGGCGTCGGGCTTCAGCGCGAGGGCGGCCATCGCCGCCTCCGGCAGGTTCATCTGGCTCGCTTCATCCAGGACGAGCAGGTCGCACAGTCCGTGGCCGAACACGGTCTTCGGCCACTTCTTCTTGAGCACCCCGTACACGCCGCCGGGGGTGATCCCGACCGCCGCCCACTGCTGTTCCAGGATGACGTCGGCGTTCTTGTCCTCGCCCGCCTCCTTGTCGCCGTCCTTGCCGAGCGGGACCACGCCCTCCGGCGGCAGGTCCTTCGGGGCCACCCGGTAGATCGGCACGTCCAGGAGCCGTCCGTCGAAGTGGGCGGCGAACAGGGCCGGGTCGGCGTCCCGCAACTCGCGGAGCTTCTCCCTCACGTCGAGGACGTTCTCCACCAACACGTCCGTAGCCGCGTGCGTCTTGCACGACAGGAACGCCCGGCACTCACGGCCGTCGCGCATCGCGGCCTGGAGCCGGGCGAACACCGCGAACGCAGTCGAGTAACTCTTTCCGGTGCCCGGCGGCCCTTGCACGAGGAGGATCGGCGTCTTGCCGTGCCCGCCGATGAACTCCCGCTTGCCCGGCTCGAACCCGTGCAGGTGCCCGGCCTCGCGGAACGCGTCGAGCCCCGCGAGGAAGGCGGTCTGACCGGCGAGCCCCGCCCCGTCGCCGGCAGCCGGCGGGGTCACGAGCCGCGAGTACAGGGTGTTGGGCTCGCCGTCGCGCAGCCCCTCGACCACCTTCGCGCACCAGTACCCGTAGATGGCGTTGGGGCACGGGTCGAGCGTGTACAGCCTCCCGCCGAAGAGCGGCCGGTTCATCGCCCCGAACACGTGCGGACGCATCGAGTCGTTGCCGAACCCGTCCTTCAACTCGACCTCGGCGACCGCTTCCGTCACCCGGCCGCCCGCGTCCTTCTTGGTGGCCGTCAGGCTCACGAGTTCGCACCGCTGGCCGTAGAGCATCTGCTTGGGGGTGGGCGTAAACTCCTTCTGGTCGGTGGCCGGGAGCCGCTCGTCCACGGTCCACCGCGGGTACAGCACCAGTCGCTCACCCTCGCGGATGGTGGACATCAACAGGGCCTCGTGCAGGTCGCAGTCGACGCCCGCGGTCTCGACACGCAGCTTCAGCCGCAGCCCCTCGGCCGACCACTCGCACTCGCCCTTCTGGTCCGCGGTGAGTTTCAGCCGCTTGCCGGGGTTCGCCGCCTTGAACGCCGCGGCGTATTCCTCGCGTTTGAGCCGCCTCAACTCGTTGTCGCGGTTCTGATCGGCCACGCCGGGTTCCTGGTCCGCCTCGACGTACCGCACGATGAGGCAGTCGCCCATCAGCACCCGCCGTTCGGGCGGGGTGTGCCGGGTCGCCTTCCAGTCGGCCAGTTCGACCAGCCGCTCGATCGTCACGAACTCGTGCAGCGCGTGCGCGAGCGTTCCCGCCTTGTCGTCGAAGTTCGCCAGGTCGGGCAGCGCGTACGGCGTCTTGGTCGTGTACGGATTGCCCTGAATCCGGGAGGCGACGTGCTCGATCGCCTCCAGCCTGCGTGTCTGGAACGCGACGACCTGGTCGCGGGTCACGGCCCGATAGTCGGCGAACTCGTCGTGCCCGCCGCTCGGCTTGGGTAGCGCACCCCACCCGGCGTAGGCGTATTCGAGGGGCACCGAACTGCCGAAGCGAGCGCGCTTGGTGTACCACTCGCTGTGCCCGTCGATGTCGAGCTTGCCGATGTTGTCGAACAGCCGGGCTCGGAACAGCTCGCGGAACTTGTGCGGGGCGTTCCAGTCGAACTTCAGGTACGTGGCGACCGACTGGAGCGACTGGCAGGTCATCGGGAAGTTCTTGAACGTCCGCATCTCCTCGTCGAGGTGGCTGGCGATCGGCGAGTCGAACGCCGCGATCTGGGTCAGGAAGTCGTACAGGGGCGGCGTGTGCGACAGGATCGGCGGGAAGTTGCGGGCCAGGCCCTCCAAGAGGACGCGCTGCTCGCCGCGGTCGAAGAAGACGACGTGGACCGGGGCCGACTTCGGCTCGCCCGGTTCGGCACCGGACACGGCCAGGTCGGTCACGGCCTTCACGAGGTCACGGGTCCACCCGACGAACAGGTCTCGCTCTTTCGCGGTCGTGTCCGGCGGGCCGTCGGTGATCCTGACGATCGACTGGCGACCGAGCGGCTTGCCCTCCTTGCACGCGACGACGAGCGCACCGAGCAGGTACACCCGGCCTTCGAGGTGATCAAGTTGGGCGTCCAGGTACACCCACACGAGGTTCGGGTTCAGGTCGGGCGTCGAAACCGGCAGCGTGCTGTTCCCCTTGCCGGGGACGTACGACAACGCGCGGGTGCCGTCGCCGCGGACCGAGCGGCGGAAGCTCTTCGCCCGGTGGACGAGTTCGTCGAGCCGCTGACCGACCGACCACGCCGCCGCGATCTGCTTGACCTGCGCCTCGCGGCCGGAGGCGGGGACGAGTTCGTTGGACGCCTCGCCGCCGACGGGCGGGGCGAAGTCCTTGAGCGTGGCGAGCGACTGGATGGTGGTGACGCCGGCCCGCCGCAGGGCGTCCTTGTCGGTGCCGGTGGCGTACGGGAGTAGCGACAGGTCCTCGACCTCCGCACTCCACTTCATGCAGAACTCGTTGTACAGGCAGTCGTCGCACTTGAAGCCGAGCGCGTACGGCACGTCCTCGAACGGGGTGGCTGCGATACGTCTTGCGGTCGAGTCGTCGCCGAGCACCAGATCGTGGGCCGAGCGGGCGTACGCGTCGGGGTCGGCGACCACTTCGAGCAGGTAGCCGTCGAGGCCGAACACTGCCTTCGCCGCCTCACGCAGGGACTTGATGGCCTCCTCATCTTCCGCGGACGGGTCGGGCGGCGGGCGGAACAGGACGGCCGTCTGGATCGGCTCGTACGCGACCCCGGCGTCCTTGAGGATCTGCCCCAGCATGAGCCCGTAGAACGCGACCTGGAGGCGGTGTTCGACCTTCGCCTCGACGGTGGACTTCATGTCCGTGATCAGGATCTGGAGCACCCCCTCGCCGGTGCGGGACAGCCGGACGAGATCGACGTCGCCGCGGAGTTGCCAGTTATTGAGTTTGGTGTCGAGCCGCACCTGGAACAGCGTGACGGTTTCGCCCGGCTTGAGCGTGCTGGCTTCCGCCGCGACTTCGGAGTTGTTGGCCGGGCGGCTCTGCGATTTGCCGTGGATGGCGACGTAATTGACGCACCGGCCCTTCGCCGCGAGGTCGGTCTCGACGTCCTGCTCGAAGGTGCTGCCGGAGAGGGAGAGCAGCGGGGCGAGTCGCTGCACCCCCACGCCGTACTGCTCCATGAACTTCTGCCCGCCCCGTTCGGCGAGGCGGAACCGCAGGAACCGCTCGCACTGCTCCAGTCGCACGAACCGGGTGACATCAGTGGGCGTGAGCCGGAACTGCCCGGTCGGAGACAACACCGGGAGAGAAACGGTGGGCATGTGAAATCCAGATCGCTTTTGTCGAAGTCGGGCGAACCGTGCGGAACTCGTTCCCGTCGGCCCCGGCAGACTGAGAGACCGTACCTCAACACGCCGCCACGGCCTCACCTCCCAAACGGAGGAGCCGAAGGGCCGCAGGGTTCGCAAGCCGCACGACCCGCCGGTTCGGCACAACGCACATTGCGGAACAGGTGGAAAATGAGTGAATCTACCTCACGGCGTTGGTAGTGTACCGGAACCAAGGTCAAACCGACAAGAACGGTGTTGTTCTCTTCTACGCCCAAATGACTTTGTGCGGACGGCCCGGCCTCGGAACGCCCCAGTGTGTTCGCGGCTCGGTCTTGGCCCCGTGATCGCCGAACAGAGGTTCCGCATGCCCGCCCTCCCCACCGTCTTCCAGCAGTGCACGCCCCGCCCGGAGGTGCTCGCGGGCGAGCTACCCGACGCCATCTTCGCGGCCGACCTGTGGGACGTCGTTCGTCAGAAAAAGGGCACCCACCCCGACTACCTCGACCCCACGCGGTTCTTCGCCGGCACCCACCCGACGGACAGCCTCAAACTGCTGGTGAAGGACGTGACCGAGCGGCTGGCCGGGGTCGAGGGGCACACACCCGTGTACCGGCTGGAGACCGGGTTCGGCGGCGGCAAGACGCACGCCCTCATCGCCTGCGTCCACGCCGCCCGCGAGGGCCAGCGGCTGGCCGAAGTTCTCGCGGACTACCGCATCTCGAAGGTCCCGGCCCCCGACAGCGTGAAAGTCTGCGCGTTCGTCGGGGAGGAGTCGGACCCGCTCAGCGGCAACGAGCACACGGTCGACGGGAAGAAGATCCGCACGTACACGCCCTGGGGGCAGATCGCGGCCCTGGCCGGCGGCGTCCGCGGGTACGAGTGCGTGCGGGCCAACGACGAGCAGGGTGTGGCCCCGGCCCGCGAGGCACTGGAGGAGGCCCTCGGCGACGCCCCAGCCCTCATCATGATCGACGAGCTGGTGCTCTACATGGCCCGCGCGTTCGCGATCAAGGAGGACCAGCCGCGGTCGCGCGTGAACAGCCAGTGGCCGACGTTCCTCCAGACGCTCTTCAAGCTGGCGACCGGGCGGCCCCGGACGGTGGTCATCCTCACCCTTCCGTCCGAGCAGGACGCCAACCGCAAGCTCACCGGGCAGCTCAAGGAGCACATCCCGGCCGTCATGGAGACGGTGGGCGAGATGGCGAGCACCACCGGCCGTCAGGCCAAGAACGTGACCCCGACCCAGTCGCACGAGCGGGCCGCGGTCCTCGGCCGCCGGCTGTTCGAGCGCGTGAAGGCCGACAAGGCGGGCGACGTCGCCGCCGCGTTCATCACCTATTACGAGGAGCAGCGGAAAGCCGGTGTCGGCATCGACGGGCGGGCTTTCGAGGGTGACTATGCCGAGCAGATCAGGAAGGGCTACCCGTTCCACCCGGAGCTGATCCGGCTGTTCGCCGAGCGGCTCGCCGACATCCCCGACTTCCACGCCACCCGCGGCGCGCTGCGGCTAGTGGCCCGGACCATCCGGGCAACTTGGGACCGCAAGGCCGAGCTGAACGGCACGCTTCTCCTCCAGCCTTGTCACCTGGATCTCTCGCGCGAGGACCTCCAGGGGGAACTCCTCGGCCGACTGAACCGCACGGCTTTCGCACGCGGTCTGGAGGCCGACGTCGCCCGCTCGGAGGGGGGCACGCACGCCAGCCACGCCGAAAAGGGGTGGCCGTGGAAGGCAGCCACCGAGGCGGCCACCGTCGCCTTCCTGCACAGCCTGCCGGAGGGGTCGAAGGGCGTGACCCCACCGGAGGTGGCCCTCGCCCTGGGGCGGCCGGGCGTCGACCTCGCGTACGTCCCGAAGGCACTCGACGAGACCGAGCGGCGGGCCTGGTACATGCGGCGGGAGGGCGACCACTTCCTGTTCCGCACGCGGGCGTCGGTCAACAAGCGTTACCAGGAGCGGCTCACCGACCTGCAGCAGCAGCCCGCCGAGGTGAAGCGCGTCCTCGACGACTGGGTGAAGGAGGTGTACTCCGGGTTCACCGCCTTCCAGGTCGTCCCGTTCCCCAACGACCAGACGGCGATCCCGGACAACGCGGACCGCATTCGGCTGGCCCTCGTCCACTACGACAAGGAGGTCGGGTACGTCGGCCCCGGTGCCGGGGAGAAGTTGAACTTCGCCAAGTCGCTGTTCTCGACGAAGGGCGTGGACGCCTCCCCGCGCACGTACCGCAACAACATCGTGTTCCTCCTGGCCGAGGGCAGCCGCGTCCAGGGGCTGAAGGACGCGGTCCGGTCGCTCATGGCCTGGGAGCGCGTCCAGAAGGACATCGAGCAGGAGCAGGCCCGGCTGGCGACCGAGGGCGGGGTCAGCTTCGCCGAGATGAAGCGCAAGGCCGACGCCGGGGCGGCCGGAGTGCCGGCCGAGTTCATGGCCCTCCAGGACGACTGGAGCACGGTCCGCGAGTCGCTGGGGTCGCAGGAGATCAACGTCCGCACCAAGCTGCTGGAGGCGTACCGCGTCCTGGCCTTCCCGCGCGGCGGCAACAAGGACGCCGACGACCTGTTCGCCGACGTCGCCTCCGGCTCGCTCCTGGAGTGCTTCCGCGTCGAGTTCGGGGAGACGCCTGAAAAGGGCGGGCGGAAGTCCGAGCGGCGGGCCGTCGCCGAGACCCCGCTGCTCCAGTGCCTGCGGAAGCACAACAAGTTGGTGCCGGAGCCCACGGCGACCGACCCGGTGGTGCTCGCCCCGGACATCGTGCGACGCCCGCCCCTGTGGACCGAGGGCGAGCGGTCGGTCTCGACCGAGGACCTGTGGGACCGCATCCGCCGCGAGCCGGAAGTGCCCATGCTCCTCAAGCCGACGGACCTGCTCCCGACGCTGCGGGCGGGGCTGACGCAAACCCCCGACGCCCTGTGGGTCTACTACGACCGGGCCGCCAAGCGGGTGTACACCCGGTCGACCGCGGGCGACCTATCTGCGGTGGTAAATAACCAGCACCTGTTGTATGCCCCGGCCGACGCCGCCGCCGACCGCATCCTGCCGGTGAAAGAGGTCCGCCCGCAGGAACTCTGGGACCACCTGTGGCCGCGGGAGGGGACCGCCGCCGCGGAGACGGTCGCGGCGACGAAGTTCATCGAGGCCGCTAAGACCAGCGCACACTACCCAGTCCTCCCCGACCGCGCGGTACTGTGGCAGGCCCTCCAGGAAGGCACCCGCGAGAACCGCTGGGTGATGTACCAGCGTGGCCCGAACCTGGCGGTCGGTGCGCAGGAGATGAACGAGTGGCCGGGCACGCCCCGGTTCGAGGACAGCGTCGAGTTCTGGACGTACCAGGCGGCCCTCGACCGCGGCATCTACCCCCGGAAGAAGGGCGGCAGCGGGGGCGACGGCGGCGGGAAGGTGCCGACGCTGCCGCTCACCCCGGCGAACCTGAAGTCGCGGTGCTGGCCCGCCGACGCGGCCGAGGTGACGACCGAGGACGTGGAGCGGTACGCCCGCAACGTGTGGGCGGACCTGAGCCGCCCGAAATTGGAGACGGTCCTGCGGGACGGGGTGAGAGACGGCACCTGGGCGGCCTGGCGGAAGGGCGACGACGAGACGTTCTACACGCGCGACGACACGCCGGGGCCGGCGATCGTCGTCGGCCCGGTGTGGTCGCTCATCGACCCGGCGAGCAAGCTGGCGACCGAACTCGACGACCTGCGGCCGGGCCGCGGCCCGCAGCCGGTGACGCAGGTCGGCACGCCGCGTGAAGCACTCACCGCGATCTGGGACGCGCTGGCCGGCGGGCGGAACCTCCGCGTGTCGGAGTTGTACCTCGCCGTCGAGGACCGCGAGAGCTTCGACAACACGCTGCGGGTGGCATGGGCCGACCGGCCGAAGGCCGCGCAGGTGCACGTCACGCTGACCGCCAACGGCCAGCGGGTGCAGGACGGCAAGACCGAGACAGTTCGGGTCGAGTATGAGGGCCGGTTCGAGTCGCTCCAGGGGTTCCTCGCCCCGGTGTGGCCGTTCAAGAGCGGCGGGGGCGACCTGACGGTGACGATCGCGGTGTCGCTCAAGTTCGCCGAACCGCCGGCCCTGGACGACAAAGACCTGGGGGACTTCAAGGCCGCCCTCACGAACGCCAACCAGGGCCGCATCGAGGTCCGGCTGGTGCCGGTGCGGCCGAAGAAGACGGGAACGGGGGGTGCGTGATGGAACGCTTTCGACTTCGGGTGAAGCAGCAGAACCGCCGCGGGCAGATCTGGGAACTGCACATGTTCCCGAACATGCCCAACCGCACGCCGAAGGAGGCGGACGCCACGACCGTCGGCTCGTCGGCCTCGCCGGAGACGATCCAGTGGCTGCGCGAGCTGTCCGACCCGTACCTCCAGAACGCAGACGAGCCGATCGCGGCGGCCGACTTCAAGCCCGGCGTGCCGGCCCGGTGGCTCCAGCACGCCGACGGGATGCGGGTGGCCCTGGCGTTCGCGTCCGCCCGCTACCTGACGAAGGCCGCCCAGCGGACGGCGTTCCGCGACGGGCTCCTCAACCTGCCGGCCGAGGTCGTGCTGTACTGGTTCACCCTCTGCTTCTACGGTTACCGGCAGCAGGCCGGGCGGGCCGCCCTGCGCACACTTTTCACCTACGAACAGTCGGAAACAGCCTCGCAGCCCGGAACAGACTCCGAGGAACCGAAGGCCGCCCCGAAGCGGAAGTCGCGGGCGAAGCCCAAAGGCCCCTCGCTGTTTGACGGCGACGAGGCCGACGACGCGGGGGAAACGAAAGCTCCCGCGAAGCGCAAGACACACGCACAAGCCGGCTGACCACAACACCCTGACTTGACGCTGACCACCACGAGTTGCCCACCATGCCCCAGGCGTTCACGAGTATCGGGTCCTGCCCGATAGAGGCGGCGGTGCCGTCCCCGTTGCCCTCGTACGTCCCGACAGCCGGCGTCTCGCCATCGACCTTTCTTAGCCGGCGACCCCTCAGGCGATTCTTCTCGAATGCGGAGCGATTTGTTCCCTCGCTTGTAATCTTCGCGACACCACCGACGTTTTCCTTTTGCCGGGAGCTCTTTGAAAGGAGAGTTGGTCCGGCGTTGGCGACCCCAGGTGTTCGTGACGCAGGCCGGATGCAACGAGCCTGACCCGACCACTGGGACGACGCCATGCCACCCCCGGATCAACCCCGTGACTCGACCGATCCCAACACGCTCGCGGCTCAGGCCGCCGACGAAGGGCAGTCTCGCGATGCGCGACGGATTGCGTTCGAGGGACTCGCTGACTTGATCCGTGATCTCGCGATGAGCCTCTCGGTTCGACTCACCGGACGAGTGAGGGACGAGTTGACGGATGCAGCAGCGGGGGAGGTCTACCTCCGAATCCAACACTACAAGCCGGATGGCTCCTTCGCGGCGTGGTGCCACCGAACGCTCCACAACTGGATGGTTGACAAACTGCGGGCGGACACGCGTCGGAGCGAGCGAGAGCAGGCCGCCGCCCGACTCCGTCCAGAAGCCACCCTCGCAGACCCACCCGCGGAGACGCTCTCGGTCCGAGACGTGAACATCCTCGACGGGTGCCATCCCGGACAGAGGCTCGCGTTGCTGTGCCTCATGGGCCTCTGGCGAGAAATTCCCAAAGACGTCTGGCGACACTGGTGTGAGGCGTACGCCCCCGGCGGTGAACAGCTACCGGCCGAGTTCCCGCCGGTGGAGTTCGAGAAGTGTTCGGACCAGCAGGAGCGGGCCGACATCCTTGCAGAACTCCTCCGGGTCAGGCGGGGGACGCTTGCCGTGTGGGTACATCGGTGCGCTGCTCGCTGGCGGGAACAGCGGGGCGAATGAACTACGGAGCAGCACAGACCATGGACCACAACTGGAAGGACGTACCGCTCCACGGCCAAGCCGACCCGGTCGATGTGCGCGTCGATACGCACGTCTGTCGTAAGATCGGAGAGAGGCACATGGACGAGCCGCGCGAGCCGTGGGACGAGTGGATGGGGACGAAACTGGTCAACGACTTCAAGGCCCTCTGGCCCGACGGTTGCCGGAACGACATCGAGCGCAAGACCGTCACGGACGTTTCCGATCGCATCCACCAGGATGCCCTGGTGTCGCTCCAGACTCCGCTGCTGATGAAGTACAATTATCAGCAAAAGAAGAAGACCGAAGCGGCCGGAACGACCTCTCCGACTCAATCCTTCGGAAAGCCCGAACCGACGCAACGCCTTGTCCTCCCAAACGGCGGGCACGCAGAAATCCGCCGGGACGGTGACGGCGGCTGGTCGTTGCGCACGTGCTACTTTGACAAAGCCGTCTCCGGCCGGAACGAACCCGTGTGGCGGCGGTATCGAGGGTTCGTCAACAGGTTGCGCAGCCGGTATCTCGCCGCACCCCGACAGGGCTCCTCCGAACCTCAGATCATCGACACGTATCCAAAGGATGACTGCATCGAATGGGGGATCGAGTTCGTCAGCCCCTACAACTGGGGGCTTGAGGCGAGCACTCCTCCCGACCCGTGGAACCATCTCCCCTTGCCCTGGCCCCAGCCCCCCGCACCGCCCACCGCCCCGCCGCCCGGCGTACTTCGTCCGCGGCCTGGAGGAGGCACGAAATGAACACGATCGACTGGATGGGGGTCGAAAGCGAATGGCGGTATGCCCTCGTCGATCCCGCACTCGCACGGTGCGCGAAGGGGGACGCCGATCCTGCGGCCGAGGGTGCGGCTTACCGGGCCGCTGTCGCCTGGGGTCGGTCACAACTGTTCGGGGTGAAACTCGGCGACTGGGACGGCGTCCTTGAGTCGCTCCTCGCTCGTGCCGCGGCTCGGCGGCTGACGTGGTGTTTGGAACACCTGAAGCTCCGAGCCGCCAAACTCGCCGAGTTCTGGAACAGGGCCGACACCGACATCGAAGCCCGCGAGGAGAGCCTGTCGCTGCTCGAATCGCGAATGGACGCCTGGGCGGTGTTCGTCGCGCTGGACGAGGCCCAACTGGACGCGTTGACACACACTTTGCCCGGTCGGGCAGAGTTAAGCGCGGAGTGTCGTCAGGCTCAGGACGCACTGGCTCAGACCGATGCTGCGCTGCGTGAGCAGGCGGATTTCCTCTCGGTGGCCGCGGGTACGCAACTGCTCGACAACTGGCGGCGGCTACTCGTTGAGCCGTATCGGCTGTCCTCGCCCTGGTGGCTGGACGGTTCGCTGGAGCGAGTCGCCGAACGGTTGTGGATGGGACTGTCTGAGAGGCGGTCCAACCACGCCGTTCTACCGACCCGCCCAGTTCGGGTGGAGCCGGTGCACGCGACCGCTGCACATTCTCGTCCGACGTCAACACAGCAACCACGAGACACACTTTCGCAAGGTACGCCCACGATGAAGACGCCCGCGTTCACCAAGACCAAGCCGTCTCTTATGGAAGCGGGCTTGCCCTGCTCGTCGCTGTCCGCGGAGTGCCAGCGGGACAACAACGCTCGTCAGCGACCACCCCAGAACCGACTGCACATCTGGTGGGCAAGACGCCCACCGACGATCTGTCGCGTCGGCATCCTCTCGGCCCTTCTCCCGCATGACATCAAGTTCAACGCGGACCACCTGCCGGCGACGGTTGCTGAACCGACGGCAGAAGACCTCGACGAGCTGCCCGGAAAGTACCAATCACACCGGGAGTTCTTCGAGCAACTGCGTACTCATGTTGGCCGAACCCCACTCTCGGCTTCTCACCAAGCACTGCTTCGCGCGATGGGCGTGACCGGCGACTCGGACCGGGCATACCGTCGGATGGCTGCGAGGCTGGATTACCTCATCGGGAACAAGCCGATCCTCCTCCCGATGAACTGGACCTACCGGCACCCGCCGGCCTTCGCGGTTACCCCCAATGAGGATCTTCTGAAGGATCTTCTCGCTGGGATGAGGAGCTTTTTGGGTCTGAACCCCACCGAATCCGTCGTGATGCTCGACTTCATGGCCGGCGGCGGTGCCATCCCGCTCGAAGGCATCCGGCACGGTCTCAAAGTCTTCTCCAACGACCTCAACCCCGTTGACTCGCTCGTGCAGAAAGCGACGCTGGAGTACCCCGCCAAGTTCGGCCGCACCATCGTCCCGATCATCCAGAAGTACGCAAAGGAGATCGGCGAGGCGGTGCGGAAGCGGCTCCTCCCCTTCTTCTACACGGAGCCAGCACAGGTTTGGTGGGAGGCCGAGAAGGAACGAGCAAAACGTGAGTTCAAATCAAAGGAGATTGTCGAGCGTGCTCCTGCTGCTCGTGACTCAACGAAGAACTGTTACCTCTGGTGCCGGACGATAGCCTGCCCGCGGTGCGGACTGAACATCCCGCTGTCCACCAACTTTCACATCGTCACCAAGAAGGGGAAGCCGGAGGCGTCCATCGCCGCGTTCCCAGAAGTGCCCGCGATCGGCAAGGGTAACGACTGTACGTTCCGCATCGTGGGTGTCTCGGAGTGGGGTAAATGTCGGTGGCCCCGGCTCGGCACTGAGCCGTGGCACCCGACCGACACGCCGACGTTCTCCGGCGGGGCCGCGCTGTGCCCGCGCTGCGAGACGGGGAACCACGTAATTCCCGAAGACGTCGTGAAACGAACCGCTCAGGCCCGGTCCGGTGGCCTGCCTTGCCAGATGTACGCCGTCGTCTCGCAAGTGCCCGTGAAGTTGTCCTACCGCAACAGCAATACGTCGGTGCGCTACCTCTGGCGATTCCGGCCACCGACGAAAGCCGACCTCGATGCCGTCCGGGCGGCAGAACAAGAGTTCGTTGCGAACGAAGCGCGCTGGGCCTCGTTGATCCCCACCGAGGCGATAGAGGAGGGCGACAAGACGCGAGAGCCGAGGAACGTGGGAATCACACGCTGGCGTGACCTGTTCTTACCCCGCCAGCTTCTCACCGCCGCGACCGTTCTGGATGAAGTCCGTGCCGCTGCACGCCGCGCGCGTGCCGAACTGCCGGCCGAGCAGGCCGAGGCGGTTGCCGTCTACCTCGCGTTCATCGTCAGCAAGGTGGTGAACTACAACAGCGTCAACACGTTCTGGCACTACGGCCGGAAGACGGTCACTCAGACATTCTCCCGACACGACTTCGCCTTCCGGCCGGCATTCTGCGAGTTCGAGGGTGCCCGCGAGACGGTGATGTGGGGGGCTTCCCAGGTCATCAACGCGTACACGCAGCTTGCGGGCTTGATCCACGGCGAGGCCGTGTCACTTGAAGGCGATGACGACGAGGACGCTGGCGAGGACGAGGCCGTCGAAGAGGCGGCGACAGACGAGGAAACCGACACTGAGCCACAACCGGCCGCGACGGCCGCGGCGACGCCCAGCCCCGCTGATGTTCACCTACGCCCCGAAGTCGTCGTCCCGACGGTGACGAACAACGACGCCGCCGCACTGGAGACGCCGGCACCGGGCACCGTTCACCTCATCTGCGTCGATCCGCCGTATTACAACAACGTCCAGTACAGCGAACTCTCCAACTTCTTCTACGTCTGGCTCAAGCGCGCGCTCGGCGACTGGCCCGGACTCGATCATCTCTTCCGCGAAGAACTTGCCGAAACGAACCGCGAGGCGGTCGCAAACGCCGCCCGTTGGAAGAACGAGGCCGAGCGGGAGGAGAAAGCATGGCAGGCTCGCTATGATGCGGCTTACGCTGCGCTGGAAGGGGTGAAGGGGGACAACAACCGCAAACTGCCGGCCACAGAACGGCGACGGCGGGCGGCCGAGACCGCCGGCCCAGAGCCGCTCGGTGCGGCCGACCGCGCGGAGCAGTTCTACGAGGGCAAGATGGCCGCGGTCTTCCGTCGAGCCAAACAGCTCTTGCATCCCGCCGGCCGCATGGTGGTGATGTTCAACCACAAGATGACGAAGGCGTGGCGTGCGCTGGGTAAGGCCCTCATTGAGGCCGGGTTCGAGATCCGCACGTCGATCCCCGTCCACACCGAGGCCGAGAGCAGCCTGAACATCCGCGGCCTCGACGCGGCCCGCAGCACCGTGCTCCTCCTCTGCCTCCCGCGGAACGAGACAGAGGGCGTGGTCGGCAACTGGCAGACCGTGCAGGGGCGAGTGGAACTCGTCGCCCGGAACGCGGCGGATCGCTTCCAAAAACAGGGCATTACGGGCACCGACCTGTACCTGTCTGCCCTCGGACCGACGCTCGGCGAGGTGGGCCGACACTGGCCGATCACGGACCTCAAGGGCGACCCCATCGACCTCACGGTCGCCTTGGAGAAGGCGTACGCCGCTGTCGGCCGCTTCCGGTTGGAGCAGATCCTGGCCGAACTCGGTCAGAAGGCGGCGGACGCGGTCGAGAACTTCGCAGCCGACACCGCTGATAGGAACACTCAAGCTCTGTGGCTGTGGCTCGACACTTTCCAGGGCGACGCGGCCGACAGCGACGACGTTCGCCGCCTCGCGAAGGCACTCGACATCGAGCCGGACGTGTTCAAGAAGATGCGGCTGATCGAGGTCGATAAGGAGACCTTCTACCTCCAGCCGCCTCAGGACGTCGATCTAATGCTGCTCAGCCGCCAACTCGCGGGCGAGAAGGTCGCCCGCGGTCGGGCCGCCCGCGAGGCCGACGACTGGGAGGAGCGGTCGTTCACGAACTTCATCGGAGCGGCCGTCTGGACTGCGATCTCGATCATGGCCGGCGGCGACGAGATGCACAAGGGCGTCGAGCCCCTCAAGAAGTGGCTCCGCGAGAGCGCGTGCGGAGGGTTCTCGCTGCCGGAGTTCCGTGGGGCGTTCGCTGTCACCCTCCACCTGCTCGAACAGGCGTTCGCCCGGCGGAAGGACGACGACCCCTGGCGGAAGGCGACGGTCGAAGCGCGGCGGGCATGGGATCTGGTCGTCCGCGACCAGCGGGGGTGACCAATGCCACTCCGCACCCTCACGCTCCTGCGACGCTACACCGGCGAGGCCGGGAAGCTCGTCAACGACTTCTACATCCCGGTGTTGAGTAGCGCGCACGCCTACGACCGCCAGGCGGGCTACTTCGACTCGGCCGCCCTCGTCCAGATCGCCGCCGGCCTGGCGGCGTTCATTGAGAACGCCCGCAACGCCCCGCCCGCGGGCCGCCCGCCGATGCGGCTGATCACCGGCACCACCTGGAGCCCGGAGGACATCGAGGCGTACCGCCTCGGCGTCGAGTCGCTGGCCGGCTCGCTGGAGCGCACGGCCGTCCGGCGGCTGGAGCCGAACGAGGCCGAGTGCCACCGCCTGGGGCTGCCGCTCGGCTGGAAGCCGACCGAGGACCAGATCGCCCGCGATCGCCTCGGTGCCCTTGCTTGGATGGTGTCGGCCGGGCTGCTCGAAGTGAAGATCGCTCTCCCGCTCGACCACAACCGAAAGCCACTCTACCCCGGCCAGGGCGGCGGGCTGTTCCACCCGAAGACCGGGATCGTCTACGACGCGGCCGGCGACACGCTCTGCTTCCAGGGTTCGGTGAACGAAACCGGGGCCGCCTGGACGCGCAACCGCGAGAAGTTCGAGGTGAAGCGCAGCTGGTTCAACGAGTGGGACCGCGAGGACATCCGGGCCGAGATCGACGAATTCGAGAAGATCTGGAAGGGGAAGGACGACGGCCTGCTCGTGCTCCCGCTGCCGAATGCGGTGAAGGAGCACCTGAAGGCGTTCGAGCGGGACGACGGCCCGCCCCGCCGCGACCCGATGCAGAAGACCGCGTGGCCCGAAGCGACCGACCTGCGGACGCGCATCCAGGCTCAGTGGCTACTCGACGCCCCGCGGCGGCCGGGCGGGGAGGCCCTGGTGCTCGACCCGATCTGGGTGGACGGGCGGCGGTTCGAGCCGTTCCCGCACCAGAGCACGATCCACCGAAAGGCGGTGGCGACGTTCCCGCGGTCGTACCTGTTCTGCGACGAGGTCGGGCTCGGCAAGACGATCGAGGCCGGGCTCGTGCTCCGGTCCCTCCTCCTGAACGGCAAGTTGAAGCGCGTGCTCCTGATCGCCCCGCGCAATCTGGTCCGCCAGTGGATGGAGGAGCTGCGGGAGAAGTTCGCGCTGACCGCGTGGTTCTACGACGGGCGGATGCTGCACGATGTCGGCGGGCGGGTGCGGGAGACGGACGCGCCCTGGGCCGAGGACGGCATCGTGATCGTCAGCCGGCACCTGGTCGCCCGCGAGGGGCGGATGCCCGGCGTGCTGGCGGCCGAGCCCTGGGACGCGGTGCTCGTCGACGAGGCCCACGCCGCCCGGCGGAAGGTGTTCAACGAGAACGAGCCGAACCTCCTGCTCCAACTCCTCCAGGAGATGAAGGCCCGGCGGCTGTTCCGGTGCCTGTGGCTCCTCACCGCCACCCCGATGCAGCTCGCCGCGCACGAGGTCCACGACCTGCTTTTGTTGGCCGGGGTGGACGACCCGCACTGGGGGCCGTGGTCCCGCCTTCGGGAGTTCGAGCGGTTCTTCGACCGGCTGCGGACGTTCCCGTCGGCGAAGGCCGACCGGGCGGGCGTGGTCGAGATGACCCGCCGCGCGGTCGACATGGGCGCGCAGGACCTGTCGCCGTCGGTGGTCCCGCCGAACTGGGCGGCGTTCCAGTGGCAGGAGCTGGTTCGGAAGATCCGCAACAACGGGCCGGGGCTTGGGCTGGCCCTCCAGGGGCTGCTCCCGAATCTGGCCGACCGGCTGGCGGCGTACCTGGCCCGGCAGACGCCGCTGGGGGTCCACATGTTCCGCTACACCCGCGAGACGCTGCGGGTGCTGACGCGGGAGGGACGGCTGACGGCGGGCCTGGCCGAACGCCGGCCGGAGGACGTGCCCGTCGCGTTCCGGTCGGACGCCGAGCGTGAGTTGTACAACCGGATCGACGAGCTGTGCAAGCAGTTCTACAAGTCGGCCGACGTCGAGCCGGCCGAGCGCGCCGGGGTCGGGTTCCTGATGGCCGTGTTCCGCAAGCGGCTGGCGAGTTCGTTCGCCGCCTTCCGCCTGAGCCTGGAACGCCGCCGCGACCTTCTCGAGGCCGTGCAGCACGAGCTGGCCGGAATGGACGAGGCCGCCCGACTGGGGCAGACGCTCGCCGAGGGCGAGGACGAGGACGACGATGCCGCGGTGCCGGCCGCTGTGGCGGCCGAGCGGGCACGGCTCCTGCGGCTGTGGTCGGACCCTGACCGCCGACCGCGGCTCGAAGCCGAGCGGCTGTACCTGTGTGACTACATCACCGCCCTGGGGGCGATCGACACCGACAGCAAGTTCTGCGAGTTCGCCGACCGCCTCGACGACGTCCTCGCCGCCGGCCGGCGGGTGATCGTGTTCACCCAGTACCTGGACACGCTGGACTTTATCCGCGACCAGTTGATCGCCCGGTACGGCGACCGGATGGCCTGCTACTCCGGGCGGGGCGGCGAGGTCTGGGACACCGCCCAGAACAAGTGGCGGGTCGTGGACAAGGCCGATGTGAAGGCCCGGTGCAAGCAGACGCACGCACGCCCCATCGACATCTTGCTGGGCACCGACGCGGCGTCCGAGGGGCTCAACCTCCAGGACTTCTCCGCGCTGTTCAACTACGACCTGCCGTGGAACCCGATGCGGGTGGAGCAGCGGATCGGGCGGATCGACCGCATCGGCCAGGCGGCCCCGGAGGTGGTGGTCGCCAACCTGTACCTGACCGGCACGATCGAGGAGGACGCGTACTGGACGCTGAAGGACCGGATCGGCGCGTTCGAGAACGTCGTCGGTCCGCTCCAACCGATCCTCGCGGAAATGCCCCGGATCTTCCGCAAACTGGCCCAAGGCGAGATCGAGCGGGACGAGGCACGCCGCCAGATTGAGGAAGCCCGCCAGAAGCAGGCCCCGGCGGTCGCCGCGGCCATCGAGGGGCTGACCGGAGACGCCGACGATACGGGCGACGGAGCCGCACCCGGCCCGTCGCTCTCGCAAGCTGAGTTGGCCGGCTGGTGTCTGGCCCACCCCGCCGAGGGAATGCAGGTCAGGAGCGTGCCGGAGCCGGGCACGAACGCGGTCGCGCACGACGGCAGGACCGGGTGCCTCTCCGTCACCTGGCCCTACGCCCCGCCCGCGCTGGGGATCGCCAGTACCGAAGAGGTGTTGGTGACGTTCAACGGCGAGGTGGCCGACCGCCACCCGCCGACCGGGCCGACGTCGGACGCCACCGGGGTCGAGCAGCCGGGCAAGGAGGGCGTGCGGCTGCTGACCTGGGGCGACCCGTACCTGGCGGCGTGGCTGGAAGACGTTCGCGGCGAGCCGCTGACCGACGGCGACTACCAGGCCGCCGGCCTCACCCAGGACGACAACCCGCTGAGCTGACGCTTGCCGTGCGGCTTCCGGGCAGAAACTACACCAGCCGGACGACCTTGGCACCCAAGACGGAGTTGCGATGAGCGGGATGTTCGTGCTCCAGGGCGACGGCGGGCTGGTGGAGATGACCGAGCAGCCGTACGGGACGGAGGCGATGCTCCAGGAACTGCTCGCCAAGTACCCGAACCTGCTGGCCGGCGACCAGATGGACGCGGCGGCCCCGCGGCGGTGGCTGCTCGTGTCCCGCGAGATGGGCGTGCCGGACGCAGAGGACGGCGGCGACCGCTGGTCGGTCGACCACCTGTTCCTCGACCAGGACGCGATCCCCACCCTCGTCGAGGTGAAGCGGAGTGGCGACACCCGCATCCGCCGCGAGGTCGTCGGGCAGATGCTCGACTACGCCGCCAACGCGGTGGTGTACTGGCCGGTCGAGACGATCCGGGCCAGGTTCGAGCAGTCGTGCAGCAGCCGGGGCGACGACCCGGCCGCCGTGCTCGCGGCGTTCCTGGGTTCAGAGACCGAGCACGAGCCGTTCTGGCAGCGGGCGAAGACGAACCTGCAAGCGGGCAAGGTCCGCCTGGTGTTCGTGGCCGACGTCATCCCGCCCGAACTGAAGCGCGTGGTCGAGTTCCTGAACGTCCAGATGGACCCGGCCGAGGTGCTGGCCGTCGAGGTCCGGCAGTTCGTCGGCCAGGGGCTCAAGACGCTCGTGCCGCGCGTCATCGGCCAGACCGTGGAGGCCGAACGCAACAAGGGCAAGGCGTCCGAGAAGCAGTGGGACGAGGCCGGCTTCTTCGCGGACCTGCGGCAGCGGCGGGGCGAGAGCGAGGCGGAAGTGGCCCGCGCAATCCTGGAGTGGGCGAAGGCCGGGCAACTGCGCGTGTGGTGGGGCAAGGGCAGTAAGGACGGCTCCTTCTACCCCATGTTCGACGTCAAGGGGGAGCCGCACTGGGTCGTGTCGGCGTGGACGAACGGCCGGGTCGAGATCCCCTTCCAGTGGATGCTGAACAAGAAGCCGTTCGGCGACGAGTTGAAGCGGCGGGAGTTGCTCGCCCGGCTCACCGACATCGGTCTGGACGTCCCCGCCGACGCGCTCGGCCGCAGGCCGACCGTGCCGCTCGCCGCGTTCACCGACCGCCAGAAGCTGGACCAGTTCCTCACTGTCTTGAACTGGTATTTGGACGAGATCCGGGCCGCCTGAGCGACCGCCGCCGAGCACGCACATGAACAACGTCTTCACCATTGAGAAGCTCTTCGCCGACCGGGTCTTCACGGTCCCGGACTACCAACGCGGGTACGCCTGGGAGAAGCAGCAACTCACCGAGTTCGTCGAGGACCTGGAGTCGCTGCCGCCCGGCAAGGACCACTACACCGGCACCCTCGTCCTGCACGACCGCAAGGGCGACGAAGCGTCCCGCACCGACGACGAGGGGCGGCTGTATACGGTCTCGGACGTCGTGGACGGCCAGCAGCGGCTCACCACCATCGTGCTGCTGCTCGACGCCGTCCGCCGAGAGTTGGCCGCGGTCGCGGCGACGGCGAAGTTGGCCGAAGGGCTCTGCAAGAGTTACGTCCGGGTCACCGACCCGGCCGGGCAGCCGATGTACAAGCTGGTGCTCAACCGCGACTGCCGGGACTACTTCGCGCAGACCGTGCTCGACGATCTGCCGGCCCCGGACGGACCGTCGATCCAGTCCCACCGCCGCCTGAGTGCCGCGCGGGAGTTCTTCGCCGGCTACCTGTCGGACAATCGCGCGACGCTCGCCGACGGATACGCGGAGTGGCTGAAGGGGCTGCGCACCAAAGTCGTGCAGCACCTGAAGGTGACGCTCTACACCGTCGAGGACCAGGCCGAGGTCGGGATCATCTTTGAGGTGCTCAACAACCGGGGCAAGCCGCTCTCCGAACTGGAGAAGGTGAAGAACTACCTGCTGTTCCTCGCCACGAAGTTGCTTCTGCCCGCGCACAACCTCGGCGAGGAAGTCAACCGGGCGTGGACGCACGTCTTCGAGCGGCTCATGCGGGTCGGCATGACGTCCGCCGACGCCGAGGATCAGCTCCTCCGCGCGCACTGGCTGATGGCGTACGACCACCGACCTAAGAACTGGGAAGGGAGCAAGTCGATCAAGACCCGCTTCAACCTCAAGCGGGAGGAGTACCGTAACGACCACAAGGCCCTGCTCGCCGACCTGATCGACTACGCGCGGACCCTGGACCGGGCGTCCCTGGCGTTCTGTGACATCCACCGGCCGGAGCGGCAGGACTCGTTCACCGCCTGGGCGACCGACCCGGTCCTGCGGAAACAGGTCATCGCCGCGAGCGAGAAACTGCGGCGGATCAAGGTCATCGCCCCGTTCCTGCCCCTGCTCATCGCCGCCCGGCTCCGATACGCCGCCGACGCTGGGCGGTATCTGGAACTGGTGCGGCTGTGCGAGGTGTACGCGTTCCGCGTGTACCGCCTTCACGGCTACCGGGCGAACAAGGGGCAGTCGAGCTTATTCAAGTACGGCAACCGGCTGTACTCGGAGGAACTGGACCTGGGCGAGGTGCTCACCCACCTGCGCGGGCTGCTCCTGTGGTACTCGTCGCCGGAGTATTTCCGCAGCGAGTTCGTGCCGGACGAGAAGAGGAGCGACTGGTACGACTGGTACGGCATCCGGTACTTCCTGTACGAGTACGAGGAGCACCTGTGCAAGGGCGAGGCCCCGCGGCTGAAGTGGGACGACCTCGACAAACTCGACCTGGAGAAGTCGGTCGAGCACATCCTGCCGCAGACGCCGACCGACGCGTACTGGACCGAGCGGTTCGACGTGGTCGCGCGGGAGCGGTGGACGCACGACGTCGGGAACCTGTGCCTGACCGCCCACAACGCGTCACTGAGCAACAAGCCGTTCCCGCAGAAGAAGGGGGCACCGGGCCAGCCCAAGCCGTGCTACGCGAACTCCAACTTGGCGAGCGAGCGTGCACTCGCAGCGTTCGATGACTGGGGCGTCGAGCAGTTGCTCGCACGGCGGGAGGCGATCGTGAAGTGGGCGTTGGAGCGGTGGCACGTCGAGGGGGACGCTGAGGTCGACACGCAGGAGGACGACGACGCGGGCGAGTGAAGCACGCACCGCCGGGGCCGACGTCTGCTTCGGCGGGTGGTTCGCTGTCACCCTAATCAAGTTCTTCCGGCCTCTGGCCAAGTCGCCGATCGAGCGTGCCCTTAAAGATGACCAGAGACGACTGTGCCCGCACTCGCCGGCAAACCGCGGCGTGTCAGGACGACGCGTGCGTAACGTCTTTGTGGCCGTTGTACCGTGCTGGAGTCCTGATGCGCGCTCTCGATTTTATGTCACGAGCACAACCAAGTCGGGTGACTGTTATTCGGTGGATGAAATTGCTCTCCACGGCTTCAGTCACCACCGTGATCATGATGTTGCTGTTACCAGTCGCCCGCCGTTACCCGGTGTGGCTACATGAGCACTTTGCAACGGGACCGATGTGGATTCGATGGGTTGTTTGCTCTCTCGCCTCCATCGGGGCCACAGCCCTCGCCTTCCGGTTGCTCGGCCCCCTGATTGGCGACAGTTTCTCTTCCCGTTGGCGACAGTTACTTCTCCGCTTTGACCACCCGCCCATTGGCACCCGTCAGGACGTCGTCTCGGTGGCGGTCTTCGCTCGTCGGTTCTTGG
>SXHE01000745.1 GCA_005773755.1 Planctomycetia bacterium | reverse complement strand
CTCGACCCGGTCGCGAAGGGGATGACCGGCTGCGCGCTCGCGGTCGATCCGATCACCGGGCTGCTCGCGGTCGGCGAGTTCAAGGGGTGGGGGTCGGCCCGCGTCGTCCTGATCGACCCGAAGCCCGGAACGGACCCGCGCACGCTCTCGTACCCGACGCTGCTGCTCGGCGACGCCCAGGACGGCACCCGCGCGCTGGCGTTCGCCGCGGACGGCAAGCGGCTGTTCGTCGGCACGCGCCGCGCGCGGGTCATGCGGTTCGACCTGGAGCACCCCGGCAACAAGCCCGCGAAGGAGTGGAAGACCACCGGCGGGATGATCGAGCGCCTTGAGGTGAGCGCGAACGGGAAATTCGTGTACGGGCTGTGCGCCTCGGAACCGGCGGTCCAGGTGTGGGACGCCGACACCGGCGCGCGTGTGGCGACCCTCGTGCCGGACGCTGGCGCGTTCCGCACGTTCGCCCTGCCCCCGTCCGGCGAGGTGCTGGCGAACTCCGGCGGCCACCTGTACCGGTTCGGGGCGGACCACAAGCGGCTGAGCGCCGTCGCCGGCGTTCCCGGGCACCGGATGATGGTGTACGGCTCGGTGGTACTCGTCGCCGATGGCGCGCGCCTCGCGATGCACGATCTGGCGACCGGTGTGGAAACGGACCGATTGGCGGACCCGGCCGTGCGGCTCGCGGCCCACGAGGAGTACGTGAAGGACGTCGCCCCGCACCCGTCCGGCGCGTTCGTCGCGACCGCGAGCGGCGACACGGATCGCACGGTGAAGGTGTGGGAACTTGCGTCCGGGCGGCTCATCGGGACGGTGCTCGCGCCCGGCACCGACCCGATCCGGCTGGCGTGGTCGGCCGACGGCACCACCCTCTTTGCGACCGCGGTCGGGCGGGTGGTGCGCTGGGCGTTCGTACCGGGGCAGCGGTTCGCGTGCGCCAGCGCGCCGGCGCTGGAAGCCGTCAACCTGATGCCCGACGGGCGCGTCGCGGCGATCGGCGAACACCTGAACGGGTTCCGCGACGTGATCCTCGCCGCGCCCGGCGCGCGGGCCGAACCGGTGAAGTTTCAAGACCCCGGTGTGAACGGCCGGGCCGGTCTCTCCGCGGACCCGGCCGGCGTACTCGCGATCACCCAGTCCGGTCCCGGCGTCTTCCACTGGCGGCCCGGCACCGTTCCCGCGCAACGGACGTTTACGAACCAACTCGCGTGGTGCCCGCGGTTCGCCCCCGACGGGCGCACGCTCTGGGCGCTCGTGGACACGAAGGAACTCCGAGCGTTTGACCCGGCGACGGGTACGTCGCGGGGGCAGTGGCGGAACGGCCTCGCGGAGACGCTGACCGGGCTGGCGAGCCTCGACGCGCTCGCCGTCGGGCGCACCGCGGTCGTCGTCGGCGGGCGCGACGGCAGCGTTCACCTGTTCGACCCGGCGACCTGCCAACACGCGGGTTCGCTCCGCGTGAGCAGCGATCCGGTTACCGCTGTCGGGCTGGTGCCGGACGGCTCACTCGTCGTCGCCGGCACGCAGACCGGCAAGTTGCGAACGATCCGCCCCGCGGACAAAACCGAGTTGCCGGCTGTGCCGGCACACGTCGGCGGCGTGACCGCGCTAGCGGTGAACCACGACGGCACTCTGCTCGCTACCGGGGGCCGCGACCGCGCGGTGCGCCTGTGGAAGCGCGCCGGCGACCGGTTCGAGCTGCTGTTCGAGGTGGGCGACCTGCCCGGCGCGCCCCGCGACCTGCGGTTCGGCCCGACCGGGAACCGGCTGCTCGTCCTGATCGGCCACGAACACGCCGTCCGCGTGTGGGACCTGGACAAGCTGAAGGCGCGGCTCGCGGAGTTGAAGCTGAGTTGGTGAGTGGTGAGTGGTGAGCGGCCGGGATCAACCCGGCCGCTCGCCGCTCACGACTCGCGACTCGCGACTCCTTCGCGAACTTGTAGATGCCCTTCCCGTTGGCCGCGACCGTGAGGAAGTACCACTCGCCGGCTTCGTCCTCGCCGAACGACAGGATCGGGCGGGCCGGGTCTTTGATCGACCGGTTCGCGGTCACGCGGCCGGCCTTCTCGTCGTACTTCAGCGCCCAAATCTTGGACGTGACGTAGTCCGCGTACAGGTAGTGCCCGTCCAGTTCGGGGAGCGCCTTGCCGCGGTACACGCCGCCGCCGGTGATCGACTTGCCGATGTCGTGGTGGTACTCCCAGATCGGGTCTTTCATGTCTTTGTTGTGGCCCACGCCCTTCGGCCCGAACGGGTGGAACGACTCGCGCAGGTTCCAGCCGTAGTTGCCGCCCTTCTCGATGATGTTGATCTCTTCGTACAGGTTCTGGCCCACCTCGCCGGCCCACAGTTTGCCGGTGCCGCGGTCGAAGCTCATGCGCCAGATGTTACGGATGCCGTAGGCCCAGATTTCCGGCTTCGCGCCCTTCTTGCCGACGAACGGGTTGTCCTTCGGCACGGCGTAGTTCTTCCCTTCGTCCTTCTTGTCGATGTCGAGGCGCAGGATCTTGCCGTACAGCACGCCGAGGTTCTGGCCATTCTCTTGAGGGTCACCGCCCATGCCGCCGTCCCCGTGGACGACGTACAGGAAGCCGTCCGGCCCGAACGCGATGGTGCCGCCGTCGTGGTTCCAGAACAGCCGGTTCTCGTAGCGGATGATCTGCTCTTCCGAAGCCGGGTCCAGCTTGGTCGGGTCGGTCTTGCTCATGCGGAACCGCGACACCACGTTGACCTTGTTCTCCTTCTTGGGCGTGTAGAAGACGAACACCTCGCCGTTGGTCTTGAACTTCGGGTGGAATGCGACGCCGAGCAGCCCTTCCTCGTTGGTGTTGTCGGTGTACTTCACGCGATCCGTGATATCGAGGAACACCTTCGTCTCGGTGGCCTTCTGGTCGTTGGTGAACACGTGGATCGTGCCCTGTTGAATGGCGACGAACACGCGGTTGCTGCCGTCGCCGGCGTGGGTGAGCACGATGGGCCGCAGCGGGT
The DNA here is from genome assembly GCA_005773755.1 of Planctomycetia bacterium. Lineage (GTDB taxonomy): Bacteria > Planctomycetota > Planctomycetia > Gemmatales > Gemmataceae > Gemmata. The sequence goes on along the minus strand of SXHE01000745.1, from coordinate 7,274 downwards.
TCGACTTGCCGGTGCTGGTCTCGGCGCTCCACCCGGTCCATTTCAGATCGGGGAACGCCACTTCTGTTTTCAGCGCGAGCGGGCTGTGATCGACCTCGTAGCCGGGGATCGTGGCCGGGATCGCGGTCAGCGTACTGCCCTTCATGTCGGGCACGAGGATGAACTTGCCGTCGGCGGAGAGGCAGGTGTCCGCGGCGCTCTTGAAGCCTTCGGCCACGAGGATCGGCTTCATGCCGGGCTTCGGGATGCCCCACACCTTGCCCGACTTCCAGCTCGAAATGAACAGTTGCCCGTAGTGGTCCCACGTCAGCCCGTCCGCGCCTTCCATCCCGTCGGCGAGCTTCTCGCTGCTGCTGTCCGCGAGCTTCACGCGGTACAGGATGCCGCTGCCGAAGTCGGCCAGCAGGATGTGCGACGCGCCGTCCATCGTGAGGCCGTTGGGGATGTTCAGCCCCTTCAGCTTCGTCTCGTCAACGAGCACGTCGATCTTCGGTTCGGCCTTCGGGTTCGGGGCCTTGCCCTTCGGCACCGGCGGGTAGGTGAAGCGGTACACCTTGCCGCCCGCGCCCTTCAGGTCGCCGGAGTCGGTCACGAACACCGTGCCGCTTTCGGGATCAACGGCCACGTCGTTGAGGAACAGCGGCTTGACCGGGAACTTGCCCGCGTCCGCGACCAGTTCGACCTTCGGTTCCGGCGCGGCCACGTTGATGCGCAGCACCTTCGTCTTGTCGGCGACGTAGAGCCAGTTCTGGTAGAAGGCGATGCCCTTGGGGTCGTCGAGGCCGCCGACGAAGGTGGTGGCTTTGCCCTTCTCGATGACGGCGATGGACCCGTCGCCGTCCTTCTCGCCGCCGATGATGGAGACGTACAGCTTGCCGCCCGGCCCGACGGCGACCGATTCGGGCATCACCAGCCCATCGACCATCGGCTTGGGCAGGTCGGCCGCGCGCGCCAGCGGCGCGGGCGCGGCCAGCAGCACGAGTGCGAGCGGAGCGAAACGGAAGCGGTTCATCGCGGGTGTTCCTCACGCGGAAAGCGGATGCGGTGCGGGGATAGTGTGACCGCGAACCCGCGCGAGGGCAAGGGGCTGGACGGGGAATGCTAGCGGTACTCACCGACCTTCGCGCGGTCGCCGAACGTGTCGCGGAGGAGTTGTTTGCCGTGATCGGTGAGTCGCGGGTTCTCGCGCAAGTCGAGTTCGAGCAGGTGCGCGAACGCGGACGAAGCCGCGAGCGCCTCCGCGCCCTTGTCGCCGATGTTGTTGTCGCCGAGGTTCAGGTGCGTGAGGGCGGTCAGGTGCTTCGCCCCGGCTAGTGCTGCCACAGCCTTATCGACGAGCTTGTTGTGATACAGGGAGAGCTTCCGCAAGCGGTTGAGCGCCGGGTTCTTCGCCAGTGCTTCCATCCCGACCGCGCCCGGCTGCACGCTGCGGAACTCGATCTGCCGCAAGCCGGTCAAGTTGGGCGACGAGAAGAACCGCGCCGCGGGTTCGGCCCCGAACGCGCTGAACGGGTGGAGGGACACGCCCGGCACGAAGCGGAACTCCGGCAGCGCGGCCATCGCCTCCATCCGCGGCGCACCGGCCTCGATGAAGTGAACGAACTGCACGAACGCGAACGGCTCGCTCGCCAGCAGTGCCGGCACGTCGGGCTTCAGCACCCGCGCCCCGTGGACCGTGATGTGCGGCAGGCCGCGCTCGAAGTCGCCGCCGGTGGCGAAGTCGCCGAGCGGGGCGATACACCGCTGCAACAGTGCCGCCCGCCCGCGCAGTTCCATGTTGGCCGCGGGCGGGGCGGTTCCCTGCGCGCGGGCGACGTCCTTGCGGATCAACTTCGCGCGCTCCGCGTCGAGTGGGTCTCCCTGCTCGTCGAGCCAGTCGGCCAGCACGAGCCGCGGCGTGTCGTCGTCGGGGTGGTCCTTGATCGCGTCGAGCAACGCGACCAGCTCGGAACGGGGTGGGGCGTGATGAGTGGGCATAGAGGCATCCACGCACAAGAAGCGTCAAGGGCCGACGATCCCAGATTGCGTCAGGAAATCCGTGAGCCGCTGATACGCGGTCGCCGGTGTCATCACGACGGGCGGGGGTTGGCTCTGGGTTTGCCCGTGTGCGACCCAGTTGCGGTAGTCGATAATCTGCTTCGCCTGCCCGCGCAGGTTCGCATCGACGGTCCCGAACAATTCAATCACGCGCGACGAGATGTTCCAAAACTCCATGTCTCTCAGCAGCTCGTCTCGGACGCGGTCGTTCAACGGAACGCCAGACGCGGCAGCAACGATCGGGAGCGCGGCCAGATGATCGCGTAGCGCGCGCTCGAAGATGGCAACGAACCCCAACACGGTGAGCCGGTCGAGTTCTTCTTGCGCCTGATCGAGCGCCGCTTCGTTATCGGCAGTCGGCTTGCCATGAAAAACATGCTTGTTCGTCACTGGCCCAATGATCCCAGTCGCGACAACGCGGCGGGTCACGCGGATGCTGTCTTTAGCCGTCGTGTACCACGCGAGTACGGGGTCGAGCGGGTTAGTCATCGAGGCACGCCTCGGCCAACTCGCGGAACAGCGGTTCAGTGAGGGGAAGCTCGCGGTACGGGGCCGCGTCCGGAACGTGATACCATTGGTCGGTGGCGCGCGTATATTGGAGAACCGCGCGGTAGTTCGGGCCGAGCATGTCCACGCGCCCGTCCGCACCAAGCACCCACGCTCCGACTGGGGTGATGACCATTGCGGTATTGCCGCGAATTACCATCAGTTCAGGAACGTCATACCCACCGCTCATGTCCTCAATAACCATCCCCGACCCTTCTTGGACGCACGGATTCCCGGGCAACGCGATACACCACGGACGGAGCGTCGCGAACAGAACAGCCACTGTATGACGCCAGTCTCGCACGCGACGAATCGCTTTATTGAGTTTGTGCAGGCGCAGCATCAACTCGACTTCGTTTCTCAGTACGAGCGGGGGAATCGTCGCACTGCTCCGGCTACCCGTCTGATCACTCAGGTAAAGGTTCAGTCCGGGTCGTCCCTCTTCGCCGTTGAACTGCCAAACCGCATTTGTGACGGTCGGGTCGATGGTCGTTTGGAGTAGACGGTTCTTGTCGGTCAGCGCCGCTGACAGTGTCGGATCGATTTGTACTGTTACGTCTTGGGTAATCTGCATGGCGCACCTCTGCGGGCAACAATCTCCGCTGCATTATAGCAGTCGTTTACGCCAGCACGTCCCTCAGCACCTGCCCGCCGGGGACCAGCGGTACGGGGCGGTTGGTCTTGTCGGTCAGCGTTGTTTCGAGGTCGTAGCCGAGCAGGTGGTAGGCGGTCGCGAGCAGGTCTTTGGGCGAGACGGGGCGGTCGGTCACGGTGCCGCCGATGCTGTCGGTCTTGCCCACTGTCTTGCCGCGGGCGATGCCGCCGCCGGCCAGAAGCACGCTGTACGCCTGCGCCCAGTGGTCGCGGCCCGCGCCCTTCGCGTTGTTCAGCTTCGGCGTGCGGCCGTGTTCGCTCAGCACCATCACCAGCGTTTCGTCCAGCATCCCGCGCTGGTCGAGGTCGCTGATGAGGCCGGCGAAGCCGTGGTCGAAGCCAGGCATCAGTTCGTTCCGCATCCGCGGATAGTGCTCCCAGTGGGTGTCCCAACCGCTCCCGGCAAGCCCGAACTCGTCCCAGAAGCAGGTCACGAACTTGCTGCCGGCTTCCACCAGCCGCCGCGCCGCGAGGCAGCTCTGGCCGAACAGGAAGTGGCCGTACAACTCGCGAGTCTTCGCGGTCTCGCGGCGCACGTCCAGCGCGTTGCGCACCGCGTTCGAACCGACCAGCGAGTAGGCAATCTCGCGGAACGGGTCGTGCGTGTCGACCTTGTCGCGCGAGCGCCTGGCATCTTCCATCTGGTCGAGCAGCGTCTTGCGGGTGTTCATCCGGTCGAGCGTGAGGTCGGCCGCGGGTTCGCCGCCGAGCGCGAAGTACGATTCCGGCACGGTGCCCGCGTACGGCTCGTCGAACTCGATGGTCCGGTCGGTCAGCGTCTTGGTGATCTTCTTCGACGCCTTCCCGTGGAAGCTGGTGAAGTGCGGGGCGAACTGGTTGCCGAGGAACGCCGGGTACGGGCCGGCGCGCTGCACCTCGCCGGTGCGCTGGCTGCTGAACGGGAAGGGCAGGGCGATGTTGTCCGGCACGGCCTTCTTCGCGGTGGCCGGGTTCGCGCGCTGTTCGAGGTGCGACACGACCGAGCCGATGAACGGCCAGTGCTTGCTGTCGTGCGGGGCGAGTTCGATCGGGGCGTCGATTTCGGGGATCGCGGTGGTCGCATAGGCGACCCCGTGCAACGGGTACTTGTGTGTGACCGACCGCACCACGGTCACGTTGTGCATCACCTTGCTGGTGTGCGGCAGCAGTTCGCACACGTCGCAGCCCGGTAGCGAACTCCTGATAGACTTCAGCTCGCCGCGCACCTCGACCGGCGCGTTCGGCTTCTGGTCAGCCAGTTCGAGCTGGCTGGGCGAACCGTACAGGAATAGCAGGATGCACGACTTCGCCCGGCCGAAGTGCTTGTCGTGCTTGGGGCGCTCGCCGCTGGGACGCTCGGCCTGCGCACGGAGGAACGCGGGCAGCGTGAGACCGAGCGCGGAGCCGGCGGTGAGCAGGTCGCGGCGGGTGATGCCGTTGCACAGTCGCTTGGGGTTGCCGAGAACGCGCAGCATGAGCGGGAACCCTGGGAGAGGGTGCGTGGTGGGATCACCCTATAATGTATCGGCCCGCGAATCGCCGCAAGTGAAATGCGCTCTCCGACGGCCGCGATCAGCTCGCCGCGGGCGCACTCGGCGGCAGCGGAAATGCCTTCCACCATGTGGCCGCGTCGTCGTCGGTCCAGTCCGCGGCGCACGCGCAGGCGGCGAGCGCGCGATCCATCTCGCGCACGTCCGCGAACCGGTCGGCCGGTTGCTTCGCCAAACATCGCATGACGATGTCCGCGCGGTCCGGCGGCGCGCCGGTCGGCGGGGCCGGGGTCTCGTTCAGGTGCGCCGCAATCATCTTTATCATCGACCGGTTGGCGAACGGCGGCGCGCCGGTCAGCAGGAAGTACGCCAGCGCCCCCAGCCCGTAGATGTCGCTGCGAGCGTCCGGGCGGGCCTCGCCGGCCGCCTGTTCGGGCGACATGTACGCGGGCGTCCCGGCGATGCTCCCTTCCGCCGTCGCGTCGCCGCGCCCGAACCCCGGGCGCTCGGACCGCACCAGCCCGAAGTCGAGCAGCTTCGCCACGTCGAACGCCCCGCCGCGCTCGCACGCGATCACGTTGCTTGGCTTGATGTCGCGGTGAACCAGGCCCGCGGCGTGGGCCTCGGCTAGCGCGCCGCACACCTGTCGCAACAGGTACACCGCGCGGCCCGGTGGCAGCGGCCCAGCCGCGGTCACCAACTCGTCCAGGTTGCGGCCCGGCAGGTACTCCATCGCGTAGTAGAAGGTGCCGTCGTCGGCCCGGCCGTAGTCGAACACCTGCACCGTGTTCGGGTGCGTGAGGGTCGCGGTGAGCTGCACCTCGCGCTCGAACCGGACCAGCGCCTGCGGGTCGCCGACGCGGTCCGGGCGGATCAGTTTCACCGCGCACGGCCGGCGCAGCAGAACGTGTTCGGCCAGATGCACTTCGCCCATCCCGCCCGCGCCCAGCTTCCATCGCAAGCGGTACTGCCCGACGCGCCGGTCCTCGGACTCGCGCCGCGCGCGGTCGAGCCGGTGCGACGCGAACACCGCAATCGCCGCGACCGCGACCAGCACGACCGCGCTGCTGACGACGAACACCCGCGCCCACAGCGCCATCGGCACGCCGGTCGCCGGGCCGAGCGCGACCCAGATGCCGAGCGCGGTGAAGGTGAAGCAGCCGACCGCGACCGCGGACCGCCGCCCGGTGTTCGGGGTCAGCACCCCGTAGGCCAGCACGAACACCAGCCAGGAGGTAAAAAACTCCGCGGAGAGCGTGACGTAGATTTGAGCCGCGTCGTCGACGCGCCCGGCGGCGAGCGCGGTTTCGGCCTGCCCCCACGCCCCGTAAGACCGGGGGAACAGCACCGCCCGGTGGACGTTGCGGGCGAATACGGTGCCGAACAGCACGGCTTCAACGATCCGCCACCGGCGCATCGGCCACCGCTTCGCCCGACACAGCCACGCCAGAACGCCCGCAACCGTGACCGTGCCCGCGAGCGTCATCAGCGCGCCCCACTCCCACGCGCCAATGTCGGTACGGCCGGCGAGGTGCGACACCTGAATGAACAGGCTGAGGGCGTAGTACGCGGCGAACATGAGGGCCGCGAACGCGAGCCGCGAGCGCAGCAGGTCGGTGGAGTCGGGCGCGGTGGCCCCGGAGCCGAACACCAGCGCGACCGGCGGCCGGTTGGGCGCGTGCAACCGCCCGTCCGGGGTGGTGGCGTAGTCGGCGGTAGCGTTCAGGTCCGCGGGGGGCATGCCGCTCATCCTAGTTTGTCGGGCCAACTTGAGCGACGTTGCCAACAATTCTGGTTCGGGGTCATAATCTGTTCGGGTCGGGATGGTAGAATGCTCGATACCTCTCTGGTCGGTTGCGCGGTTCGGGCGAAACAGTTGGCGTTCGCCCGGCGGTGTGGTGAAATAACTCCATGAAGCTGCTCACTTCGGTGTTCCCACGGAACGGGCGCGTGCTGCCGAGTGGCGGCTGGTTCACGCTGGCCGTTTGTGCGTTTCTCATCGGCCTCGAAGTGGCCGGGCGGTACGCCACCACCGACGTTCACGACGCGCTCGGGGCGTTCGTCCTCGTGGCCGTGGGACTGGCCGTGGTCGCCCGGCACCGGCGCGAGCCGCTGTCGTGGGTGAACCGTCTGACGGCGCTCGGCCGCCGCGCCGCCGGCGCGTTCGCGTGGCTCCGCTACGACCACGGCATCGACCTGCGCGGCACGCCCCCGCTGCCGCGCCGCACCCCGCCCGTCGTGTTCGTGTTCGCGCTGATGGTCGCCGCGTGGGGCGCGCTCGCTGCGGGCCTGTGGGTCGCGTTCCCCACCGGCTGGCGCGCCGCCTCTTACTACTCGTCATACACGCTGTACCTGCTGTTCATGCTCGTGCTCTGGGGCGCGCTCCTCACGGTCACGTTCGTGGGCGTGTTCGTGCCGGTCGCGCTGCTCTACACGCGGCTCTAGCACGCGGTGGGCGAAGCCGACCGGCGCGGGGCCGAACTGTTCGCGGTCGTGTTCTACGCGGTCGTGGTGTCGTGGGTCGCGTGGAGCGTGCCGCCGGCCCCGGTGCTGGCGCTGTGCCTGGCG
>SXHE01000744.1 GCA_005773755.1 Planctomycetia bacterium | reverse complement strand
GGCGGCGATCGACCCGGCCAGTTGCTCGCGCTCGTCGCTCGTCAGGGTGACGCGGTACTTCTTCATGGCGGACTCCTTCGGGTCCGCACATCAGAACCGCCATAAGATCACCCCGCAACACAAAACGGTTGAGCTAGTAGCCGCTGTTCGGGTTGACCCTTCTGCCCGCACCCGCCATCATCTCGCGGCCCGCTGACGCATGGAGGCGCTGCCGTGAAGGTGCTCTCGTTCCCCCGCCGCATCGCCGCCGCACACGCGGCCGACCCGCGCCGCGCGCGCCAAGCGTTCTTCGCACTCCTCGCGGTGCTGGTGCTGTTCACCAGCGTGAAGTACGCGATCAAGATCGGCAAGCCCGGCGACACCGGCCAGCAGACGCGGTCCGCATTCCTGCGCTGGCGCGAAATGGTCAACGGCGTGTTCAACGGCGCGAACGTCTACGCCGGCAAGAACGAGTACCCGAACCCGCCGATCATGGCGCTGGTGCTGCGGCCGTACGCGGCCCTGCCCCCGACCGTCGGCGCGATGACGTGGTTCTACACGAAAGTGATGATGGCGGTGCTGGCGTGCGTGTGGGTGTTCCGGCTGTGCGCACCGGGCGAAGCCGCCGCAGAACCTAACCCCCCAACCCCCCTCCCTAAGAGGGAAGGGGGAGAAGAAACAGCCAACACTCCTGCTCCCCCTTCCGAGGAGGGGGTTGCAGGGGGAACCCAGGGTTCTCCCTCACAAACTGGGAAGGGGGTTGGGGGGTTAGGTTCTTGGGACCTCGCCCGTGCCGCGGCCATCCTCCTCTGCTTGCCCTCGCTGCTGGGCGACCTGACCCACGGCAACGTCAACATCTTCATCCTGTTCCTTGTCGTCGGCTGTCTCGAAGCGTTTCGCCGTCGACTCGACACGCGTGCGGGCCTAGTGCTCGCGCTGGCCGTCGCGTGCACGGTGACGCCGCTGCTGTTCGTCGCGTACTTCGGCTGGAAGCGGTGCTGGCGCGTCCTCGCCGCGACCGGCGTGGGGCTGGTGCTGTGGCTAGCCGTCGTGCCCGGTGTCACGTTCGGCTGGGACCGCAACCGCGAACTGATGGGAGACTGGTACGCGCTGATGGTCGAGCGCCCGCTGCTCAAAGGCGAGATCACCACGGAACACCCGAACCAGGCGCTCACCGGGTTCGTGTACCGGCTGTTCACGCACAGCCCGTCGTACATCGTGTACGAGAAGACGCCCGAAGGCGACGTCCCGACGCCGGGCGCGTACCACAACCTGACCGACATCGGCCGCCCGGCCGCGTGGGTCGTGGTGAAGCTGCTCACGGCCGCGCTCGCGCTGGCGGTGGTGCTGCTGTGCCGGTGGCCCGTGCGCGGGATCGCGGACCCACGCCACGGCTGGCGGTTCGCCGCCGAGTGCGGGCTGATCTGCCTCGGGATGCTGCTCCTGAGCGAGCGCACCTGGAAGCACCACGCGGTGGTGCTGGTGCTGCCGCTGGCCGCGCTCACCAGCGCCCTCGCGACGGCCGAGTTGCCGCGCCGCGTCTGGAACTTCGTGTGCGGGGCGCTGGTCGCGTGCTGCGTACTGATGGCGACGCCGGGGTTCCTCGCGGGCCGCGCCGCGGACCTCGCGCTGGTGTACGGAGCGTTCACATTCGCCTTCGTGCTGCTCGCGGTCGCGGTCGGGTTGCTCCTCGCGTGCCGGTCGCGCGACATGGGCGGGTTGGGCGAACCGCACGCGGTGGCGAATCCGACTTGATAGGCGCGAACGGCTGCGGGGTTTGGGTATACTGAGCGAAGAGAATGAGAGGCGCGCCGAGAACGCCATTCTTCTGTCTTTACCCCGAAGGGGTTCGATTCAATAGCCCAGGGTCAGCACGGCTTTGCGTGCGCCACCCTGGGTGCGCTGCACGGAACGTGAACCGCGTAGCGCGCCCAAGGTGCGCTCGAAGACTCGCGACCCTGGGCTATTGAGTACAACGCCTTCGGCGTAACGAACGGAAATCAGCGGACTCGTCCACAACACGCCTCTCGGTCGTGCTCCGCTCCGCTCCGAGAACCCGCCGATGCTGCTCCGCTCCCGCTGCCGGCCGCTCGCAGGCGCGTTCGCCCTCGCGGTGCTGTTGGCGGGCACCATCGCGCTGTCCGCGCAACCGCCGGGCGTCGATCCGCTCAAGAAGCTCGAACCGCCGAAGGCCGACCCCAAAGACAAAGAGCCGAAGGACGCGAAGCCGCTCGTCGTGAAGCTGCCCGACGGCACCTTCCTGTGGCTCGGCACCCCGGCCGACGGCGAGAAGGTCACGCTCACGCCGCAAGAGTTCCAGAAGCTGCTCGACCGGGCCGAAGCGCTCAAGAAGGAACTGGCCGCGCGCAAGCCGGCCGCGCCCAGCGGGTGCGCGGTTCGCGGTGAGATCAAGAAGCGCGGCGAGCAGCTCGTCGCGGTGCTGAAGATCACCTACACGTTCCGCACCACACAGCCGAACGCGGCCGTTTCGCTCGGCGGGAAGAGAGCGTTCCTCGTCGGGGCCACACTCGACGAGAAGAAACTGCCGGTTCTCGACACCGGCGACGACGGCTTCGCGGTGCTGATCGAAGCCGCCGGCGACCACACGCTCGCGCTCGATGTCGAAGCGCCCGTCGCCGGGCGCGGGGCGAAGGCGGAGGTCGGTTTCGACCTGGGCCTGCCCCGCGCGCCGATCACCACGCTCGCGCTGTCGCCGCCGCCCGGCGACGTGAAGCGCGTCACCGTCACCACGCGCACGCCGGACCCGGCGCAGCCGCTCAAGGCCCCGGAGGTGCGCCGCCACGCCGGGTTGGACGTAAAGCAGCTCGCCACCGCCGGCCTTCCGCTCGGCCCGGTCGATTCGCTCGAAGTGACCTGGGACCCGCCCGCGGCCGGCACGCTCCCCGCCGATCAGGTGCAGAGCGCCGAGATCGACGTGAGCGCGATCCTGACGGACGGGTTCGTCGAGTCCACCGCGAAGGTGAAGTTGCGCGGCCCGGCTCTGCAATGGAAGCTGGTCGCGCCTTCGAGCGCCGATGTGACCGTGGAGCGCGTCGCCAGCGCGCCCGGCGACACCGGGCCGACACAGACGCCCGTTGTGGCGAAGCCGGCCGACAACGCGAAGCTGGTGTGGAAGATCGACCTGCCGACCGGTTCGACCGCGGCCGACTGGACCGTAACCGCGGTGGTGCGCCAGCCGCGCCCGAAGGCCGGGGCGAAGTCGGCCGCGGTGCCGGTCGGCCCGTTCGCGGTGCTCGACGTGTTGCGACAAACCGGAACCGTGCGCGTGACCGCCGGGCCGTACACACGGTTCGTGTTCCGCCACGGCCCGGACCTGCGCCGCGCCGAACTGCCCGGCCCGGTCGACGACGAGGTGAGCGCCGCCCTGTTCCGCCTCGCCACCGGCCCGACCGGGGCGACCGCCGTGAACGCGCCGCTGCTCACCGCCGAGGCGTGGCCGGTCGAGGGCGCGGTACGGGTGAAGCCGACGTACCGGCTGCGGCTGACCGAAACCGGCTGGCACGTTCGGGCCGAGATCGCGGTCAAGCCGATCCGCACCGAGGTGGACGCGCTCGCCATCGACGTGCCGGCCGACTGGCGCGGGTTGGAGTCCGAGTCCGACCCGGAAGTGGTCGAGGGCGTGACGCAGGGGAAGGGCGAGGGCGCGTGGCGTCCGGTCACGGTGAAGCTCGCGGGCGGGTTCAAGCAGCCGTTCACGGTTGTGCTGGTCGGCACGGTCCCGATCAAACCGAACGGGCGGGCAACGGTCGCGCTGCCGCGGTTCCCCAAGGTGATCGAGCGCGACGCGACCGTGTTCGCGACCGTGGCCGACGGCCTCGAACTGCGCGGGCACGCCCACGGGTGGGACGGCGACGCGCCGGCCCCGCTGGGTGCGCCGCTGGTCGCGGTACCCGGCCCCGACGGGAAGCCGCCGAAGGCGGTCGCGGCCGTGACCGGCAAGAGCGAGCACGGGCTGGCGCGCGTCGAGCTGTCGTGGCAATCGTACCGGCCGGACGCGACCGCCGACGTGCGCGCCGACGTGACCATCGGCGAGCGCCAGGTGATCGTCACGCAGGTCATCAAGGTGCGCTCGCCGGACGGGTTCCCCAAGCCGCTGCGGTTCCGCGGCCCGACGGGCGCACTCGGCCTGAAGGCGACCCCGGCGCTGGACGCGCCCGCGACCGGCGTGTGGACGTTCGCGCCGCCCGTCGATGCGAAAGAGGCGACCCTGCGGGTCAGCTTCGCGCTGCCGCTGCCGGAGCGGATCGACGGGCCGATCGCGCAGCGCGTCGGGCTGCTGTGGCCCGCGGACGCGACCCGGACCGAGGCGCATGTGCGCGTGTGGATCGGCTCCGCGACCGGGCGCACAGTCGCCCCACCCGCGACCGGCTGGCGCGAGCTGCCGGCCGAACCGGTGCCCGAGCGCGACGCGCTGCCGGCCCTCACGCTCGGCGCGAGCGCGGAACACGCGCTGATACTCGAAGTGCGACCTGCTGCTGCCGAAGCCGCGGCGGCGGTGTGGGTGGAGCGGGCGCTGATCGAAGCCGGCATGACCGAAGACGGCTCGGTCGGCTACCGCGCGCGGTTCCGTCTGGAGCGGTGGCTGACGCCGACGGTCGAGGTGTGGCTGCCGGACGCGGCCCGGTCCGGCGCGACGATCCGCGTGGACGGCGTGACCGCCGTGCCGGTGCCGAGCGGCGAGGGGCGCGTTCGCGTGCCGCTGCCCGACGGCGCGACGGGCCGGCACGTCGTGCTCGAAGTGCTGTACGCGCTGCCCGGTTCGCGGCACTCGTTCGGCGAAACGAGCTACGTCCCGCCCCAGCTCAGTTCGGCCGCGTACTCCGGCGTCCGGTGGCTCGTCACCGAACCGGCGGACGCGGCCCCGCTGCTGCTCGCTGGCGGGCGCGCCGACATGCGATGGCGCGCGCGGGGCATCTGCTACGCACCGACCGCCGCGACCCGCGCGGCAACGGACCGCTGGTTCGTCACCGGCACCGAGCCGGGGGAGACCGCGAACGGCACCGAGGGCGAGCCGGTCGCGGTGCGCCAGGCCGCGCCGGAACCGGTGCGCGT
>SXHE01000743.1 GCA_005773755.1 Planctomycetia bacterium | reverse complement strand
CCCTTCTCAGGGGAGGGGTTGGGGAGGGGTTGTACTCGCGTCGCTGTACGTGAACCGCAGACGAGTACAATGCCCCCCATTCGCTCCGATCAACCGCTGGTACCGTCGGTCCTCGACCGGCTGCTCGACGATGACCCCGCGGTTTCGTCGGAGCCGGCGCGGAACCGCTCGCAACTTCTGCGCGACTTGAAGCTGAGCGTGCGGCGCGACATCGAGAGTCTGCTCAACGCGCGCCGGCGCAACGTGGTCATCCCGCCGGGTCTGCCGGAACTGGCGAACTCGCTGCTCACCTACGGCATCCCCGACTTCAGCGGCACCGGCCCGGCGACCGAAGAGCAACGCAGCGCCTTCTGCCGCCAGCTCGAAACGATCATCCGCCAGGGCGAACCGCGGCTGCTGCGCGTGAGCGTGGAACTGGCGGCAAACCCGACGGTCGAGGACCGCACGCTGCGGTTCCGCATCGACGCGCTGCTGCGGGCCGACCCGTCGCCGGAACCGGTGGTGTTCGACTCGACGCTCGAACCCGCCTCGCACCAGTTCGCCGGAGAAGCCATGACCGAAGACCTGTTACCCTACTACAACCGCGAGCTGTCCTACATTCGCCGGCACGCGGGGCGTTTCGCGGAGGCGCACCCGAAGGTGGCGGCCCGGCTGCGCCTCGGCCCGGACGGGAGCGAAGACCCGCACGTCGAGCGCCTGCTCCAAGGGTTCTCGTACCTCACCGCGCGCGTCCGCCACAAGCTCGACGACGAGTTCCCCGAGATCACACAGGCGCTGATCGGGTCGCTGTACCCGCACTACCTCGCGCCCATCCCCTCGTGCGCGATCGTGAAACTCGACCTCGACCCCGGCCAGAACGAGCTGACCGCGGGCCTCACGGTGCCGCGCGGTCAGGCGCTGGAGAGCGAGCCGATTCAGGGCGAGCCGTGCCGGTTCCGCACCGCGTACCCGGTCACGCTGTACCCGGTCGATGTGCGGTTCGTGTCGCTGGCGAGCGCGCCGTTCACCGCGCCCACAACCTCGCGCTCGAACACCGCGCTCGCGGTGCTCCGGGTGGCGCTCGGTACGCGCTCGCAGAACGTGCGGTTCGCGGACTTCGCCGGTATGAAGACGCTGCGCCTGTTCCTCCGCGGGCAACCGCAGCACTCACAAAAGCTGTACGAACTGCTGCTCAATCACGCGGTCGAGGTAGCGTTCGCGAAGCGACCCGACGACAAGGGCGCGGTCGCGGTCGGTCCGGACGCGATCAAGGCCGTCGGCTTCGCGCGCGACGAGGGCCTGTTCCCGTATCCGGCCCGGTCGTTCGTCGGCTACCGGCTGCTCACGGAGTACTTCACGTTCCCGCAGAAGTTCCTCTTCGTCGATGTGAGCGTGCCGCCCGCGGCGCTGGCCCGCACTGACGGCGTGCTCGAAATGTTCGTCTACCTGAACCGGCAGGCTGCGGACCTCGAACCCAACATCACGGCGGAGACCGTCGAGCTTGGGTGTACGCCGATGGTGAACCTGTACGAGCAACCGGCCGAACCGATTCGGCTGACGCAGCAGCAGTTCGAGTACCGCGTGGTGCCGGACCACCGACGGCCGCTCGCGCACGAGATCTACTCCATCGACAAAGTGACCGCGACGGCGGCCGACGGGCGCGAGGCCGAGTACGTCCCGTTCTTCGCGGTGAAGCACGGCGGCGCGAAGGGCGTCGGCCCGTACTGGCACGCCACGCGCCGGCCGGCCGCGGACGCGGCCGAACCGCGCTCCGAGACGACCGCCGTGGACCACGGCACCGAGATGTACCTGTCGTTTGTAGACATCGCCTTCAACCCGGCCGCGCCGCTCGACTGGACCATCTCGGCGAAGGCGACGTGCATGAACCGCGACCTGCCCGCGCGCCTGCCGTTCGGCCCCGGGCAGCCGCGGTTGCAACTCTCCGACGGCAGTGGCCTCGTCACGCGCATTACCTGCCTCACGCCGCCGACGCCGACCGTGCGCGCCCACCTGCGCGAAGAGGGCTTGTGGCGGCTGGTGTCGCACCTCACGCTGAATCACCTGTCGCTCACGGACGGCCCAGACGGTGCGGACGCGCTGCGCGAAATCCTCGCGCTGTACGACTTCACCGAGTCGGCCGTGACGCGGGCGCAGATCGAGGGCGTGCGCCGCGTGAGCGGCAAGCGTGTCCTCGGCCGCGCGAACGGGGCCGTGTGCCGCGGGGTGGAGGTGGGTATCGAGTTCGACGAGGGCCGCTACACCGGCAACGGCATGTACCTGTTCGCGAGCGTGCTGGACCGCTTCCTGACGCTGTACGCGAGCGTGAACACGTTCACGCGCACGGTCGCAACCGTCGCGCGCAGGGAAGGCGTATACAAGCGGTTCCCGGCCCGCGCCGGCGATCAGATCGTGTTGTGAACTTCCCCGCTTCGCACGAACAGGCCGAGAGGTATAATCACCACCCTGCCTGTTCAACTTCTCCTGTCGCGGAGTTGCCCCATGTTCGGCCGCCGTTTTGCGTTCGCGCTCTGTGTGCTGGCCCTGTCCGTCGCGGTCGTTGCCGCCGACGAGCGCACCGTTTGGAAGTACGACAAAGGCTCGTTCGAGAAGCAGGCCGACGGCAAGTGGGTCCAGAAGGAGGGCAACAAGACCACCGAGTTGGTGGAGAAGTTGAACGCCCCCGACCACATCTCCCTGTTCGACGGGGATCGCAAGGTGACGGTGCGGCTGGGGAACGGCGAGGCCGTACTCACCCAGCAGGGGAAGAAGGCGGCGCTCGAGAAGATCAAGGGCGGCTGGGTCCGCACGACGCCCGACACCCGCGGCCTGTTCAAGTACGAGGGCGGGTCGTTCACGCTCCAAGCCAACGGCATGTGGGTGCAGAAGGAGGGCGACAAGACCTACACCTACATGGAACGAGAGCGGCTCATCAACCAGATCGAAATGTACGACGGGACGCGCAAGGTCGCGGTGCGCATCACGAAGGACAGCGCCGCCGTGTACATGGCAAACAAGGGGCTAATCGAAACGCTCAAGGGCGAGTGGGTGGCCGTCGAACTGCCGAAGGGGAAAGAGCCGAAGGTGGACCCGAAGGCCGTGGTGGGCCGCACCGCGTGGAAGTACGACAAGGGCTTCTTCCTGAAGAGCGACGGCAAGTGGATTCACAAGGCCGGGAAGGTGTTGGAGGAGTACGAGGAAGGGCTGAGCAAGGTCGGTTACGTGGAGCTGAAAGACAAGGAGAAGAACATCACGGTGCGGCTAATGCGCGACTCCGCGGTGGTGCTCATGGGCCTGAACCCGAAGCCCCTCGCGACCCTCAAGGGCGAGTGGGTGGACCCGGAGCTTGTGCGGAAAGACCTCGGCAAGGTGGACCCGAAGGTGGTGGTCGGGAGCGGCAAGTTCACCGAGGTCGCGACACTGAAGCGCACCGGGCAGGCGGGCAGCTTCGCCATCGCACCGTCGCCGGACGGCAAGCACGTCGCCATGCTGTACGGCGCGCTCCTCGACGCCCCGTTCGCCGTCGTCAACATGGAGACCAAGAAGGCCGATAAGAGTTGGAAGCTGCCATACTACGTGGACAAGACCGCGTGGTCGGCCGACGGCAAAACGCTGGTCGGCGCGACCCTGAGCACCGCGCTGCGCGACGGGAAGCCGTCGAAGGTGTACGTGTGGGACGTGACCACCGGCGAGCAGAAGGCCGAGTTCGACTTCGACGGGTTCCCCGGTTCGCTGGCGACCTCCGCCGATTGCACCGTGGTTGCCGTCGCCGGCAACACGCTGAAGGAGAAGGGGTTACTGAAAGTGTGGGACGTGACCACGAAGAAGGAACTGCTGGAGCGGCCGATCAACAACACTACGACGAAGATCGCGATGTCGGCCGACGGCAAGATTCTGGCCGTGAGCGGCACCGGCACCGCGATGGTCCCGAACCAAGTGAGCTTCTACGACCTGCCGAGCGGCAAGCTGCGCGGCGCGATCCCGTGTCGCGCCGACTTCATCATGTCGGGCGACGGCAACACCGTCGTGGAGTGGGTCCACGACGCCACCAACGCGCTGACCGTGAACGTGTGGAACCTGAAGGCCAACGCGAAGGCCCCGCGGGTCATCAAGGGCGGCAAGTGGCACGCCGACACGGTCACGTTCCTCAACAACGACCAGCACATCGCGCTGGGCGGCGGCGTCTCGGACGACGAGGTGCGCGTGTTCGACCTGAAGACCCTGACCGAGTTCGACACGTTCAAGATCAGCAAGCCTCGGAAGGGCCTGACGCGGAACTACGTCTACATCCGGGCGTCGGCCGACTCATCACACCTGATGACCTACAGCAGCGACGGCTTCCTGCGCATGTGGACAACCCCCTTCGGCCCGAAGCCCGAAGCCCCGATGCCGAAGGACAAGAAGGAGTAGCCTCTGAACCCGCGTTCGCCTTTAGCAACCTGTTCGCCGAGCCGGGGATAGGTCCACCTCTCCCCCATGCTTTGATGGGGGAGAGGTCAGCCCGGCTCTGCGGGCCGGGTGAGGGGGCGCTGGGCAACTGAGGTGCGTTCCGCGGAACTACAGTGAGGCGCGTAGCTCCCCCTCACCCGCCGGTCGCAAAGCCGACCGGCGACCTCTCCCCCAACAAAGCTTGGGGGAGAGGTCAGAACCGTGCCCGCCCTGCACGACCGGAACTGTTGGTTGCCACTATGAACCCGCGCTCGCCTTTAGCAACGCTGTTCGCCGCGCCGGGGAAGTTTGACTTCTTCCAGGCCGTGCGGTTGCTCGAACGGCTGGCCGCTTCGGGTGGCCGCGCCGCGGTCGGTGGCGACACCGCGCCCGAGCGCGAGGCGGTGCATTTTCGCGTGCTGCCGGCCTTGCGATTCCCCGCGGGGCCGGTGGCGAAAGCCAGCGCCGATGGCGAGGGGCCGCCCGAACTGGTCGTCACCTTCGGCGGGCTGACCGGTCCCGATGGTATCTTGCCGCAGCACTACACGTCGCTCCTCATCGCGCGGTCGCGGCTCAAGGACAACACGCTTCGCGACTGGCTCGACCTGTTCCACCACCGACTCGTCTCGCTGTTCACGCGGGCCTGGGAAAAGAACCAGTGGGCCGCGGTGGTGGACCGCCAGCGCGCCGAACGCGGCACCCGCGAAGACGCCGCGACCGGGGCCACGTTCGCGGTCGCCGGGTTCGGCACCTCTGGCCTGCGCGACCGGCTCACGCTACCGGGCGACGTGCCGGTCTTCTACGCCGGGCTGCTGTCGCGCCAGCCGCGCACCGCCACCGGCCTCGAACAGATGCTCGGCGACTTCTTCGGCTGGTCGGTCGCGGTGGAGCAGTACACCGGGCAGTGGCTCTATCTCGACGCCGAGAACAAGGCCGAACTGCCGAAGGAGAACCGCGCCGGCCTGAACTGCACACTCGGTCGCGACGTGGTGATCGGCCGGCGCGTGTGGGACGTGCAGAGCAACGTGCGCGTCGCCGTCGGCCCGGTGGACGCGGGCGCGTTCCGCAGCCTGCTGCCGGGCGGTGATGCCCGACAACCCTTGTGCGAAATGGTCCGCCTCTACCTCGGCCTCGAATACGACGCGGAAGTGAAGGTCGTACTGCAACCGGAGGCGGTGCCGTGGACGGCCCTCGAATACGACGAGCGCAACGGCCCGCGGCTCGGCCTGAACACGTGGGTGCGAACGCACAACTTCGGCGCGCCCGTCAGCGACGTGAAGTTCGCCGTGGGCTGATAGCGGAAGGCTTTGGGGAACCGCGGCGGGGCCGAGAGGAACCGCAAACTGGCGGGCCTGCGCAGCGGGGGCCGCGCCCTACAAAGCCCCCGTTGTAACTCCGCCAAACGCGGAATGTACACTTTCTGTGAAGTCGCAACGGTTACAACGGTCCCGTAAACCTTGCGGGCGCAGCTCCTGTTCGACAACACGCGCGAAACACCTGAAATCACGGTGTGCGGCGCGATTCGCGCGAAATATTTGGCGACTGGCACGGCCGCTGCTTTCACTAATCTCATCGAAGGAAACTTCAACCGCAAGGAGGCCAGCCATGACCCCGTTCACCAGCACCACCCAGACCGCCAAGACCACCGACACCGCCGCGGCCGAGCAGCTCCTCCGCGACATGGCCTACGTCCTGAAGCTGACGCGCCGCGTGAAGGACGAGATGTCCGCGGACCGCGCCCCGACGCAAACCCTCGCCGGCCGCAAGGCCGACCGCGCCCTGGTCGCGTAACTCCCCCGCCGACCTCCCCCGGTCGGTTCCCCACCCCCCGACGAAGCCCGCGAGTCCCCCCTCGCGGGCTTCGAGCGTTTCGTGCTCCCGCTTGTACCGCCGTGCGCGTGCTCTACAATAGCTGTTCGACCTTCGCCGCACACGCCGAGCAGCACCTTCATGTCCGTCAAGAGCCTCCCACTGACTGATGCTCCGGTCGCTCACGTTCCTGGCTCGCCGGACGCAGCGAAGGGCAACTACGCCTTCATCAGTTTGGGTTGCCCGAAAAACACCGTCGATAGCGAGCGGATGCTCGGCAAGCTGGCGCAGGACGGGTACACGTTCCAGGCCGATGCCAGCGGCGCGGACGTGGTCGTCGTGAACACGTGCGGGTTCATCGAACCGGCCCGGCAGGAGTCGCTCGCGGTCATTCGCGAGATGCTCGCGCTCAAAGCAGCAGGCAAGGTCGGGGCGGTCGTCGTCGCCGGGTGCATGGCCGAGCGCCAGCGCGAGGTACTGCTCGAACAGGTGCCCGAAGTCGATCAGATCGTCGGCGTGTTCGGTCGCGAAGACATCGCCGCCGTCGTCGATCGCGCCGTTTCGCAGAGCAGCGAACAGCGGTCACTGTTCCGGCCCGCGCCGGTCCGCGCGCTCGAAGACACCGCCCGCCTGCGCATCACCCCGCGACACTTCGCTTACCTGAAAATCAGCGAGGGCTGCGACCGGCTGTGTACCTACTGCGCGATCCCCAAGATGCGCGGCAAGCACGTCACCAAGCCGATTGAAGAAGTGGTGCGAGAGGCGAAGGAACTCGCGGCCGACGGCGTGCGCGAACTCATCATCGTCGCCCAGGACACCACCTACTACGGCATGGACCTGTACGGCCGCACGCGGTTGCCGGAACTGTTACGCGAACTCGACAAGGTGAACGGCATCGAGTGGGTGCGCACGTTGTACGCTTACCCCGAACACATCTCGGACGAGCTGATCGACACGTTCGCCGGGTCGAAGAAGATCATCCCGTATCTGGACATGCCGCTCCAGCACATCAACGACCGCGTACTGAAGCGGATGATCCGCCGCGTGGACCGGGCCGCGACCGAAAGCCTGCTGCACCGGCTGCGCGACAAGTGGCCGGACCTGGCGATCCGCACCACGTTCATCACCGGCTTCCCCGGCGAAACCGATGCCGAGTACGAGGAGTTGAAGCAGTTCGTCGCGGACTTCAAGTTCGAGCGCGTGGGCGTGTTCCCGTACTCGCTGGAACCGGGCACGCCGGCCGAGAAGCTGGACGGCCACATGCCCGAAGAGGTGAAGGCCGCGCGCGTCGCCGCGATCATGGAAGTGCAGCAGCAGATCGCGTTCGACTGGGCCGCGGCACAGGTCGGGAAGGATCACGCGGTGCTGATCGACGGCCCGGACCCGGAGTTCGCGAGCCACTTCCGCGGCCGGACCTACGCCGACGCCCCGGAGATCGACTGCGAGGTGCGGGTGAAGGGGAAGAACCTGAAACCGGGCGACTTCGTGCGGGCCAAGATCGCCAGCGCCGACGGCTACGACCTGATCGCCAAGTCCGTCGGCAAGCCGTGGTAAGTTCCCTTCTCGTTCCGGCGCTCACGCGCCGTACTTGCCCAAGCGCCCGGCGTGGGCCATTGCCAGCAGCATCAGGTGCATCGCCTGGAACTGGCCCAGCCCGCCGCGCGAGCAGGCGCGCTCGTTGAAGTGCGTCACCTCGTCGGTGCGGCAGTTGTCCGCCAGAATCAGCGTCGGGACCGGGTGCCACGAGTGTGACTTCATTTTGCTCGGCGTGCTGTGGTCGCCGGTCACGATGAACACGTCCGGCTTCAGCTTCAGGATGCCGGGAACGGCCTCGTCCAACTTCTCGATCATGCGCACCTTCTCGGGGAAGTTGCCGTCCTCGCCGGTGCTGTCGGTGTACTTGTAGTGCAGGAAGAAGAAGTCGTAGTCGTTCCACACCCGCGCGAGCGTATCGACCTGCCCCTGAAGCGTCTGGCCGGGGTCGAGGATGTCCATGCCGACGAGCCGGGCCAGCCCCTTGTACATCGGGTACACCGCGATGGCCGCGGCCTTCAGCCCGTACACGTCGGCGAAGGTCGCGATCTTCGGGTAGGTGGCGAACCCGCGGAGCGTGGCCCCGTTGATCGCGCCCTCGGTGGCGAGCACCTTCGTCGCTTCCGCGATGAACTGGTTCACCACGGCCGCAGTCTTCTTGGAAGCTTCATCCGCGCCCTGTGCCGCGAGCGGGGCGACGCCGACCGCTTGCGGGTCGGTGTCGTTGACGCGATCCCCCAGCCCGTCGCCGCGAATGACGAGTACGAACCGGTGCTCCTTCACAGGCTCCACGAACAGCTCGACGCCGGGAATCTTGATCGTCCGAAGCCGCTCGACCGCTGCCTTGTTCTTGTCGTTGCTGGGTCGCCCGGCCCGGCGGTCGGTGATCTTCCCGTCGGCCCCCAGCGTGCAGAAGTTGCCGCGAATGGCGACGTCCTTCGCCCCGACTGTGAAGCCGATCCCGAGCGCTTCGAGGATGCCGCGGCCGATGCGGTATTCGAGCGGGTCGTAGCCGAACAGCCCCAGGTGCCCCGGCCCGCTGCCGGGCGTTATCCCCGGCAGAACCGGAACACTCAGCCCAACCGTCCCGTCCCGCGCGCAGGCGTCGAGGTTCGGGGTGCTGGCGGTCTCGAGTTCGGTCAACCCGCCCGGTTCCAGCGGCAGTCCGCCCAGCCCGTCGGCGACGAGCATGACGATCTTGGTTTTCTTGGCCTCGCGCAAGTCGTGAATCAGTTCGTGGATGTTCATGGGGAAGAGTTTACGTCACACCAAACGTGACGTACAGTTACAGCGAGCCGATTGGGAAAATCCGGTCCCGGCCACACTGCGCGTATAGGACTCTGCCCGATGCAACTGCCCGACGAGAACATCGAGTACCAGTTCCAGCGCGTGCTGGTGCCGCAGGCCGAGACGTGGACCCCGCTGGCGGAGCTGCAGGCGCAACACCTGCTGCCGCAAGACGAGCTGGACAAGATCAAGGACCGGGCGCTGAAGGTGCGCGGGCAGGTGGTCGCGGAGCGCGAGCTGCAGAACCCGCCGGCGGCCCTGCGCCCGCTCCAGCCGGGGTTCATCGACCTGCCGAACAAGCTGCTCGACGGGTACAAGCGCAAGCAGGACGTGAGCGACCTAGGCCGCGTGCTGCGGCTGGCGCAGCGGCTGCGCGACAGCGTGGACCGGGTCGTCGTGCTCGGCATCGGCGGCAGCTACCTCGCGTCGCGCGCGATCTTCGACGCGCTGTGCCACGCGCACCACAACGAGATGCCCGCGAAGTTGCGCATGGGCAAGCCGCGCATCTACTTCGAAGGGAACAGCCTCGACAACGACCCGCTGCAAGACCTGTTCGAGCTGCTCGAAAACACCTGCGTCGATCCCGACATCGTGGGCGAGCGGTGGGGCGTCGTCGTCGTCAGCAAGTCGGGCGACACGATCGAGACGGCCGCGGCGTACCGGGCGGTGCGGGGTGAGGCAGCGAAGTTCTACGGCCCCAAGTCCGAGATGCTGCGCAAGGTGATCGTGCCCGTGACCGGGGCGAAGAGCAAGCTGCGCGACCTGTGCCGGGCCGACGGGATCGCGGACGACGACATCCTGACGATCCCCGACGACGTGGGCGGGCGGTTCAGCGCGTTCACCCCGGTGGGCCTGCTGCCGGCCGCGGTGATGGGGCTGGACGTGCGCGCCATGCTGCTCGGGGCCAGCGCCATGACCCGCCGGTTCGTCGAAGAGCCGTTCGACCGCAACCCGGTGTTGCAGTTCGCCGCGATCAACCACCTGATGACCGAACGCGGCAAGACCACGCGCGTCATGTCCGCGTGGTCGAAGAAGCTCGAAGCCGTGGGCTGGTGGTACGACCAACTGCTCGCGGAGTCGCTGGGCAAGAACGGCCGCGGGGCCACGCCGCTCACGATGGTGGCGTCGCGCGACCTGCACAGCCGCGGGCAGCAACACCAGGACGGCACGCGCGACAAGCTCATCAACAACCTCGTGGTGCGGCAGATCAAGCACCCGCCGGTAATGCTCGGCATGTCGGACCGGAACGAGGACGACCTGAACCAGTTCAGCCGCAAAGGGCAACCGGACCTGCTGGAAGCGGCGTTCAAGGGAACGAACGAGGCCTACGCGGAGGTGGCCCGACCGACCGCGGACATCGCGCTGCCAATGATCTCGGAACACACCATCGGCCAGTTGTTCCAGATGCTCATGCTGGCGACGGTAGTGGAAGGCCGACTGATGGGCACGAACCCCTACGGCCAACCGGGGGTCCAGGCGTACAAGGCGAACACGATCCGCCACCTGAAGGCGGTCCCCAACCTGCCGAAGGGCGAGGTCCGCGACCAGGCGAAGAGCGTGTAGAATGGGGCGACAGGACGAGGAGGAGCATCATGCCGTCGCCGTCGCTTCACGAAGTTTCCGTTCAGGACATCCAACTCGAACTGATCCGCCGGAGCCGGCACAACGCCTTCGACGGCGAACTCGTTCACAAGAGCCTGCTGAAACACCGCGCCTTGTGGGAGGAGGTGTTGTTGGACCGCCAGGGCATTGCCAACTACCGCACTCCCGGCGGGTTACTCGTCACTGGACCCATCAAACTCCGCGACCTGCCGCACAACCACTGGAACGCGGACACGCTGTTCGTCCTCACGGTCTCGCCCGCCGCGGCGCGCGAACTCGCGGAGGTCGCGAAGCGCGACGGTTGGGGCGGCGAGCTTCAACTCCACGAAGACCGCGACGAAACCGACAACGCCCTCGGCGGCGGCCCGCGCGACTACGGGTTGCTGTCCGTGTGGTGGGATTAAGACCGCGGATTGGGCGAAGGCGCTCGTCCCCGCCGGCGCGCCGACCGCGCCGTAGCGGGATTGCTCTCGGCAACGGCCTCGTCTTGATGCGCGCCGTCGGGTTGAAGTGACTAGTCGCACACAGCCCGTCGCTCGACCGACGGGAGTTTGCTATCACGGTTGGCTCGGTGTTTCTTGGCACAGCGGCAGAACCGCGGTATCGAATCGGTACGGGGCAAGCAGTGGTCGAGTACGCCCGGACAGTTGAACTCCCCACTCCGGCTCGCTCTTGAGCCCTTCGTAGTCCCGCCCAACTAATAGGGCGTTCGGGGACAGCCACGCGGTCGCCGGAATGAGGTAGAGGTCGGGCGACTGATCCTCCTCCAACACAACGAGCGTCAGCAGCCGATCCGAGCGGAGTGGAAACTTGGTTTTCTGCATGAAGACATAGTTCGATTCCCGCACCGCCTTGACCTGCACCTCGTAGAATCCGCCCTCGCCGTGTCGAGCCACGAAGTCGATTCCCCGGTCGTCCACCTCGGCCGTGTACACTTCAAACCCGGACAGAGCGAACTCCATCTTCACGAAGTATTCGGCAAACCGGCCGACTTGGTGGGAGTTCAGCCGGCTCCACGAGTAGCGCCCCATTGACGAGCCCTCTTTGCTTGATCGAACTCGGAATCTGCTTACCCGCCTATGATCCGCGAGCACTGGGGCTTTGCAATCTCGGCTCACGGTGCCTCAACCACGAGCTTCGGGTGCTGCATCTTGAGCGCGGTGATGCCGGCGCGCGTCACCTTCTTGCAGCCGCGGAGCGAGATTTTCGCCAGCGATTTCAGCTTCAGTTCCTTCAGCCCCGCGTCGCTGATGTCTGTGTCGGACAGGTTCAGTTCTTCCAGGTCCGCGAGCACGTTCAGTTCCTTCAGGCCGGCGTCGGTGATGCGGGTCTTTTCCAGCACGAGCACCTTCAGGTTGGGGGCTTTGACGAGGTCTTTTAGGCCGTCGTCGCGGAGGCGCACTTTGGTCAGGTTCAGGTGCGTGACCGGTGAGCCGACGAGGTGCTTCATGCCCTCGTCGTCCACGCGCGTGTCTTCGAGGTTCAGGTGTCGCAGCGCGGTCAGCGTGCCGAGTTCCTTGAGGGCAACGTTGCTCGTTCGCGTGTTGCGCAGGTCGAGGCGCGCGAGCTTGCGGAGCTTGCCCAACTGCTGCACGCCGTCGCCCACGTCCGTTTGCGCGAGGTGCAGGTTCACCATGTCCGCGAACGCGGCGAGGTCGGTCATCGCGCCGTCGGTCACTTTCGTGTTGTTCAGATTGAGAGTGAACAGCTTCTTCA
The DNA here is from genome assembly GCA_005773755.1 of Planctomycetia bacterium. Lineage (GTDB taxonomy): Bacteria > Planctomycetota > Planctomycetia > Gemmatales > Gemmataceae > Gemmata. The sequence goes on along the minus strand of SXHE01000743.1, from coordinate 1,363 downwards.
GCGGAGCGAGGTCTTTGATGCCGTCGTCGCTGATCTTGGTGCGTTCCAGGTTCAGCGATTGAAGTTCCTTCACGAGGCCGATGTCGCGCAGGCCCTTGTCGGTGGCCCCGGAACAGCGGCTCAGGTCGAGCGCGCGCAGTTCCTTGAACTGATCGAGCTGGCGCAGGGCGTCGGACTTCAACCGTGTACCGGACAGGTCGAGCACGACGAGTTCCTTGCACGCCGCGAGTTCGCGGAGGCCGTCTTCGCTGATGCTCGCGCCGCTCACGCTGAGCACGTGCAGCCCCTTCAGATGGGCAACGGACTTCAGCGCGTTGTCGCCGATCTTGCCGCCGCGCAGGTCGAGGCCGATCACGGCTTCGGATTTCGGCAGCTTCGCAAGCACCGCGTCGTTCGCGCCCTGGAACCGGAACACCGCGAGCTTGACCGGCTTCGCGAGCAGCTTCTCCGCCCCGATGCTGACTTCACCCGTGGGCGTCACCTCGAACGCGACCACGCTCGCGCCCAGCTTCTTGAGCGCGGCCGTCGTTTGCTCGATGTCGGCCGGCTTCTTTGGCTGCGCGGACGCCGACGCCAGGAGCGCGACGAAGAGAGCGAACGCGGCGATGAGGCGATTCATGGCAGTTCTCGGCGGGAGCGGAAAGCGCGGCTGTTATTCTAACCCCGTTCGCGGCGCGACGGATTCCCGATTTCCCCCTTGAACCTCACGCTACGTCAGGGCGTACCATGCCCGCGTCGAAGGTTGGTCGCGAGGTTTTCGTCATGCCGGAGCGGTTGTGGAAGGTCGGCGAACTGGCGGCACGCACCGGGTTGACGGTGCGCACGCTGCACCATTATGACGCCATCGGGTTGCTGGTCCCGTCGGGGCGTACCGGCTCGTCACACGGCTCCGGGCACCGGCTGTACACGGCCGAGGACGTGACCCGCCTTCACCAGATCGTCTGCCTGAAGCAACTCGGCTTCAGCCTGGAGCAGGTGAAAGAGTACCTGACCCGCGCGGACTACGACCCGCGCGAAGTCGTGCGGTTGCATCTGGCGAAGGTGCGGCAGCAGACTACCGAACTCGCCGAACTCGGCGACCGGCTCGAAGCTCTCGCGACGACCCTCGACGCGGCGGACGCGGTGTCCCCGGACACGTTCCTCGAAACGATTGAGGTGATGACCATGATCGAGAAGTACTCCACCCCGGAGCAGCTCAAGCAGCTCGAAGACCGGCGCGCCGCGGGCGGCGCGGAGATGGCTGAGGCCATTCAGAAGGGGCCGCAGATGTGGGCCGACCTCTACGCCGACGTACAAGCGGCGATGGACGCCAGGCTTCCACCCGAGGACGCGAAGGCAAAGCCGCTGGCCGAGCGCTGGCTGG
>SXHE01000006.1 GCA_005773755.1 Planctomycetia bacterium | reverse complement strand
GACCACGGCGCGGTACAACTCGATGGCCTTCGTGCGCTCGTTGAGCTGGCGGTCGTAGAGGATCGCGGCCCGGAGCCGGGCGTCGGTGCGCGAGCCTTTGACCCATTGGGTCGAGCGCTCGAAGTACTTCGCGGCCCGGTCGTACTGCTTGTACGCCCGGCCCTCGTAAACGTCGCCGAGTTGGTACGCGACGTCGCCGATCTTGTCGGAGTTGGGGTACTTTTCGAGCACCTCGCGGAACAGCAGTTCGGCCCGGCGCATGTTCAGCACGTAGTCGTCGCCGAACCCCTTGCCCTTGTAGCTCATCGCGCTGCGGTACAGGTCGTTCGCTTCCTTGACGTTGACGCGGGCTTCGAGCGTGGGCGGCGGCACGTCCTTCACGTCGAGGTTGTACGACGGCTTCCACAGCATGTGGTAAGCCATCAGCTCGCGTTCGGCCCACTGCAACCGCTGCTTGTCGCCGGTCTTCGCGTAGTGCTCGTAGAGCGATTTAAGGCTGTTCTCGTACTCTTTGCGAGAGGCGAGCAGGCGCTCGACGTGCTGAACATCGGTGGCAACCGCGGCCCCGGGCGGGACGTTGTCGCCGGGCGGGAGCGCGCCCTTCGCCGGCTCGGACAGCGGCTTGCTCGGCGCTTCGGCCGCGGCCCAGCCCGCCGCGATCACCCCGCACCCGGCCAGACCCAGAAGTAGCGTTCGCATGTGTAACCCCCTCGTTGGAGAGGACAGAGGACGGAGGGCAGAAAGGCAAGATGCCGGTTTCTGCTGCTCTGTCCTCTGCTCTCTGTCTTCTGTCCTCTGGTTCGGGGGCTACTTCTTGCCGTCGCCCCCCTTCAATGGCTCGTGCGGTCCGGTGCCCGGCTTCGGATCGACCGGCGGACCGCCCATCTTTGAGTCGCCCGGTGCGCCGCCCGTGGGCGTCGCGGTTCCGCCGGGGTACGGCGTGTGCGACCCGCTGGTGCGCTGGTCCGGGCGGCCGAAGATCATCCGGCCGGCGGGCGTTTGCAACACGCTCGTCACCACGATCAAGACTTCCTGCCCGATCAGGTTCCGGCCCTGCTCGATCACCACCATCGTGCCGTCGTCGAGGTAGCCGACGCCCTGGCCGATCTGGTCGCCCGCCTTCACCACCCGCACCTGCATCGCCTCGCCGGGAATCGCCACCGTCTTCAGCGCGTTCGCGATCTCGTTCAGGTTGATGACGTCGACGCCCTGGAGCTGCGCGACCTTGTTCAGGTTGAAGTCGTTCGTGACGACGCGCGCGTTCAGCGCCTTGGCGAAGATCACCAGTCGCTCGTCCACCCGGATGCGCTCGCCCGTGCGCAACTCGGCCACGTTCCCGTCGTGCAGTTGCAGGTCGAGCTTCGGGTTGCTCTGGAGCCGCTTCAGGATGTCCAGCCCGCGCCGCCCGCGGTTGCGCTTCAGCTTGTCCGAGCTGTCCGCGATGGCCTGAAGCTCTTGCAGCACGAACCGCGGCACGATGAGCGTCGTGTCGATCAATCGAGTATCGCACACGTCGGCGATGCGGCCGTCGATGATTACGCTCGTGTCGAGGACGAGCGACTTGCCGCCCTTCACCTGCTTGGAAAATTCGACATAAGGGATAATGAAGCGAAACTCGTCCTTCGTCTGTAAAAGCGTCGAAATCGTCACATAGCAACAAATCACGGTAATCAGCACGCGCCCCAGCCCGACGAGCTGCGGCCTGTCGAAGGCGTCCTTCAACAGCGGTTCGAGCACCAGCGAGAACAGGTAGCCCAGCAGAAGCCCCAGCAGAAGCCCGAAGTAGATGGCCGAGATGGTGGTGATCTGCTTCTGCTTCTCGCGCATGTCCGTGAACAGCACGACCGAGCCGAACGCGATGATGCCGAGCGGAACCAGGATCATGCTCGCGGTGTCTTTGGACTCGACGAAGAAGCTGATCGAGAAGATCGCGATGCCGACCAGAAGCGCGACAAAGGCGATGCGGAGCAGCGGCAGGAGCATGGGGAACCTCGTTCGTGGCAGCGCGAACAAGGGGCCGACGCCGCTCGCTCGCCACTTGATTCTACAGTTCGATAGACGGCAAAAACAGCCGCCGGTATTCGAGTTGGGCGAACCGGTCGGTCATGCCGGCGAGATAATCGCCCACGACGCGCTCGAGGCAATCGAGCCGGGTGCGAGAGGCCGTGACCCACTCCGGCGGGGGCGGGCCGATGATCGCGTCGGCCCCGGTCCAGCGGCGCAGGTGCTTCTCCGGCAGTAGCGCCGGCGAGCGCACGTACTCCGCGAACAGCGCCTGCAAAATGCGCTTGCCGTTGGCCGTCATGCGCAGCACGCGGTGGTGCTTGTACACACGCTCGTGCAGGAACCGCTCCAACCCGGCTTTCAACTTGCGCACCTCCGGCGTGAACCCGACCAGCGGCCCTTTCGCCGCGCGCACGTCCGCGACCGACTTCACGCTCGCCGCGGCGAGCCGGTTCGCGGTGTCGTCGAGCAGGTCCGTCACCTGCCAGGCGAGCAACTCGCGCACGACGGCCACGCGCAGCGGACTTCCGCTCAGACCCGGCGTGTGCGCCCGCACGCGCTCCGCGCCTCTGGCCCAGAACTCCACGCGGTTCAGCTCTTCGAGCGTGATGAACCCCAGCCCCAGCGCGTCGTCGGTGTCGTGCGTGTCGTAGGCGATGGAATCGACCACGTCCGCGATCTGCGCTTCCAGCAGCGGGCGGCCGGCGTCTCGGAACTCGGTGCACTCGGCCGCGTCGAGCCGGCCGCTGTGTTGGACGAACGCTTCGCGCACTTCAAACGACAGATTCAGCCCCGGGAACTGCGGGTAGCGCTCCTCCAGCTCATCGACGCGGCGCAGGCCGAACAGGTTGTGGTCGAACCCGCCGAACGGCTTCAGGCACTCGTCGAGCGCGTCCTCGCCCGCGTGCCCGAACGGCGGGTGGCCGATGTCGTGCGCCAGCGCGATCGCTTCCGCGAGGTCTTCGTTCAACCGCAGCCGCCGCGCGACCGTGCGCGCCAGTTGCGTGACTTCGAGCGTGTGCGTGAGCCGCGTGCGGTGGTGGTCGTTCACGCTGGCGACGAGTACCTGCGTTTTACCCGTCATGCGGCGGAAGGCGGTGCAGTGAACAACGCGCTCGCGGTCGCGCTGGTAGAGCGAGCGGAACGGGTGCCCCGGTTCGGGGTGCCTGCGCCCGCGCGTGGCCCGCGACGGCATCGCATACGGTGCGAGCCACCGGTCCTCGAAGTCCAGCCAGTCGTCGGTCGTGATGGGTGAGGACATCGTGATCTCGTCGAACCGCCGGCGTGAGCCGGCCCGGTGGGTGGGCGGTGACGGTCAGAGACAACCCGCCGGCTCACGCCGGCGGTTCGCAGCGCAATTCTTCAGCCAACACATCGTACAGCGCGTCGAGCGACTGCGACATGACGCGGGTGTCGGTGCAGACGGGGATGAAGTTGCTGTCGCCGGTCCAGCGCGGGACGATGTGCCAGTGCAGGTGGCCGGGCACGCCCGCGCCGGCGGCGCGGCCCAGGTTCAGCCCGACGTTGAACCCGTCCGGGGTCATACGCTTTTCGAGCACGCCGATCAGCTTCAGCAACACGAGCTGCAAGTCGAGCAGTTCGTCGGGGGTGAGGTCGGCGAGGGTCGCTTTGTGCGCGAGCGGCGAAACGAGCAGGTGGCCGTTGTTGTACGGGAACCGGTTCAGCACCACGACGGACAACTCGGTGCGGTACACGACGAGGTTCGCGCGGTCGTCCGGCCCGGCCGCGCCGCGGCACAGGAAGCAGTCGGGGCCGGTGGTGGAAGGCTTCTCTTTGGGCGCGGCGATGTACGCCAACCGCCACGGTGCCCACAGGTGATCCATCGGTACTCCTATGCCGCTTGCGGCTCAGGCCCTCGGCGAGAACACAACCGTTCCGTGTCCGGTTGTGGGTGGCGGCGCGAATCTGGGGGTGATTGTAGGGGCGCGGGGCGGGGGCGTTTCTTGACTGTCGCGGGGGGCGGTCCTAACATGACCGTCTTAACTTTGGTCCCGACACGACCGCGAGAACCGTCATGGCAGTACCCAAAAGGCGCACCTCCCGTTCCAAGAAGGGCACGCGGCGCAGTCACCACGCCATTGTTCCGGTGCAGATCCAGTTCTGCGTCCGGTGCAGCGAGCCGGTGATGCCCCACCGCGTCTGCTCCCACTGCGGCTACTACCAGGGCCGCGACGCGATCCTCGTACCCGACGAGAAGCAAGGGAAGTGATTTATGCGGATCGCCCTCGACGCGATGGGCGGCGATCACGGACCGGCCCCGAACGTCGGCGGCGCGCGGCTGGCCCTCGCCGCCGCACCGGACCTCACGATCGTACTCGTCGGCGACCAGGCCCACCTCGACCCGCTCCTCGCGGCCGGTGATTTCCCGGCCGGGCGCGTGGAAGTCGTCCACGCGCCCGTTACCGTCGAGATGAAGGAAAAACCCGGCGAGGCGATGCGCCGCAAGCCGGACGCGTCCGTCTTCCGCTGCTGGCAGCTCATGGCCGAAGGTAAGGTGGACGGCCTCGTTTCGGCCGGCAACACCGGGGCCGTGGTCGCCGGCGGCCTCAAGTCGCGCCGGTTCCTCAAGTGCGTCCACCGGCCCGGCATCGCCACCGTCATGCCCACCGCCAAGGGCCGCTGCGTCATCATGGACGTCGGCGCGAACGTGTTCCCCAAGCCCCGGCACCTGCTCGAATACGGCGCGATGGGCGGCGTGTTCGCCAAGCACATGCTGAACATCGAGCGCCCCACGCTCGGCCTGATGAACGTCGGCGAGGAAGAGGGCAAGGGGCACGAACTCGTTCAGAAAACGTACGAACTGTTCCGCAACAGCCCGCTCAAAGACCGCTTCGTCGGCAACATCGAGGGCCGCGACATCCACCGCGGCGCGGTCGATGTGGTCGTCACTGACGGGTTCACAGGCAACGTCGTCCTGAAACTGTCCGAGGGCGTGTCCGAGTTCGTGCTGGGGTTGGTCGGTCAGGAAGTGATCGGCGCACTGACCGCCGAGCGCGAGATCGCCGGCCGCGCGCTCAAGGGGCTGGTCGCCAAGTACCACTACAGCGCCTTCGGCGGCGCGCCGTTGCTGGGCGTCGAGGGCGTGTGCATCATCTGCCACGGCTCGTCGAAGGACACCGCCATCGCCAACGCGCTGGGGGCCGCGGCGCAGGACGTGCGCGTGAAGTTGAACGAGAAGATCGTCGCCGAACTCGAAGGGCTGCCGGACAGTGAGGAGTAGGGCAACCAAAACCCAGGGCGTTGCCCTGGGCTGAGGAAGCGCAGGCTTTTCAGCCTGCAACAGCCCCGAAGGGGCGCGATTCCTAAGCCCAGGGCAACGCCCTGGGTTCAATTGGGTTACACATGCCACGGACAGCCTTCCTCTTCCCCGGTCAGGGCGCGCAAACGGTCGGTATGGCCGCCGCGTTGTGCCAGGCGCTCCCCGCGGCCAACGACCTGTTCGCGCGGGCGTCCGCGGTGCTCGGCTACGACCTGCTCGCGGTGTGTACCGGTGGCCCGGCCGACCGGCTCAACGCGACCGACGTGAGCCAGCCGGCGATCTTCGTCGCCAGCCTCGCGGCGCTCGAACAGCTCAAGGCCACCGAACCGGACGCGGCGACCGACGTGTTCGCCACCGCCGGCCTGAGCCTGGGCGAGTACACCGCGCTGGCGTTCGCCGGGGCGCTGTCGTTCGAGGACGGGGTGAAGCTGGTGCAGGCCCGCGGCCGGGCGATGCAGGCCGCGGCCGAGGCCGCGCCGTCGGGCATGGCGAGCGTGCTGGGGCTGGAAGTGCCCGACGTGGAAGCTCTGGTGATCGAGGCGCGCGGGACGGACGTGTTGGAAGTCGCGAACCTGCTGTGCCCCGGCAACACGGCGGTCTCCGGGTCGATGGCCGCCATCGAGCGGTTCGAACAACTGTGCGCCCAAAAGGGCGGCATCCGCACCGTTCGGCTCGCGGTCGCGGGCGCGTTCCACACGAAGCTCATGCGCCCCGCCGATGAAGCGCTGGCCGCGGCGCTGGCGACCGTGGAACTGAAAGCGCCGACGGTGCCGGTGTGGTCGAACGTGGACGCGAAGCCGCACACCGATCCGGGCGAGATTCGGGCGCTACTCGTGAAGCAGATACTGTCGCCGGTGCGCTGGGAGGACACGCTCCGCGGCCTGTTCGCGGAGAGCGCCGACCGGTTCTACGAGATCGGGCCGGGTCGCGTGCTGGCCGGAACCGTGAAGCGGGTTCAGCGAAAAGCCGACATCCGCAACGTTCAGGCGTAACCGCCGAGTTCCGTTGCGGAGCGGTCTTTTCTTTTCGGGGTCGCGTCTGTAGAGTTTTGTTCGTAAGTTACCCCAGACGCTGCGGGTCTACTCCCACAGGCAGTCGGGCGAGCGAACACCAATATAAAAACCTGACGCTGCGCGCGGGGCCGGTTGGAGCCGGCCGGGTCGCGGGTGCCGCGGTGGTCCGACCACCGCCCGGAGGATCGAACCGTGTCCGTCGAGCAACGCGTGATCGACATCGTGAGCGAGCACTTCGCTTTCGAAAAAGAAAAGATCTCTCGCAAAACCACGTTC